>JBGCDR010000062.1:0-5368 GCA_045105515.1 Oligoflexales bacterium | reverse complement strand
GAAGATATTTAATTGCCGAAAATATGGTATTTTTCACTTATCACTGGAAAATAAGAAGATTTTTTAAAATTAATTTCAACCGCGATAAAAAAAACTGAGTTGCAAAGGCAAGAATTTAGTTTCCGACCAGACACTAAATACAAACACCATGTTTAGACAAATAATATATTGAATATATTGGGTAAATAAAAAAGGTGTGAGCCAATATTTTTAGGTCGGTTAGTCTTTAAAATATTTAACTAGGCTAGTTGTAAGGGAACAAATAGCTTACAACTTCATTTACCAATTCAGAAACTGCAGCATCATCAATTGGGTTTCCGATGTCAGCAAGTTTATAATTGATTTTATCGGCTAATTCAGATTTTATTCGGCTTAATTTTTCTTCATCACAAATTAGTTCTGTAGATGGTTCAGAACTATCACTGCTTCCAATATTGATTGAAATATTCTCAATGTGAAGATTTATTGTAGAATTGGTGACCGGGTTTGCTTTTTCAGTTATTGCGCATTCTTCGTGGCTATTCTTTACAATTAGTTCATAACGTTTTTTAGCAATTGCTAGAATGGCTTTTTTCAGTTCGCGCATCCAATTTTGGTCACTTTTTGAACGTGCCTTAAATGATACTGTCATCTCTGGATTTAATCCACCCTGATTTAAAAATCCATGATAAGCATCATTTAAGCGGTCGTTTAATACATCTGGAATAGCTTCCCTGGTATACTTACTTAAGTGCCTTGAATTTGGTGCTAGTAATTGATAAGTTGAGAGGTGGTAAAAGGGATTTAAGCCCCTTGCACTGTGACCAGCAGCTACTTCAATGGCTTTTGAAGATAAAAAACTGATGACTCCTGTTGTTGCTATCACTTCTTTTATAGATCCATTAGAGTTAAGCTGATGAACTAGATCCCCAAACCCTCCGGATATTACAAAGCCTAATGCAGCAATCTCGATACAGGAAGTGGCTACACATTTGCCTACCGCAGTCCATAAGAATTTATTGTACTCTTCAAGGCTAAGCCCATTAGAGTTCTTTCCCAGAATGGTATAAAATCGAGTGGTAGGCCCCCTGGATTGAAAGAAGTGGACCACCCTATCTTCGATCTCTTTGTTGTGAAATTTTATAAACACCGAATAAAGAGAATTTTCAAATGAGTCTGAAAGCTTTTGAGCTGAAATTTCAGTTCCAACTTCCTCTAGGTATGTGTTGTTGTTCTTAATCCAATTCCATAATGCATCGTCATTAGTCAATCCCAATTCATTATATTGACTTTGAATAGACGATTCATCCTGATTACGGGAAAGAAGTCTATGTTGATAATTGAGAAGATTTCCACCTCGCAATGCATTTGGGCTTATGAACGAATTAACACCACCAAGTGTTAGTAACAATATTAAAACAGACATTAGCTATTCCTCCATAAAGCTAAAGGTTAGTCAAGTATTACAATTTATATGAGATTTTATATTGGATTAAAAGTGCTCAGTGAATATACAGATAATTTCTTTATAACTGCTTGAAAAAACTAACATTGGTATTAATGGAAAGTTTGTTTTTTCTTGCTTAATCGATGATTAGCGTCAAACATAAGACCTAAATAATAAAAAATATTCCTTTGGGAAAGGCTAAATTTTTGTGTTTATGGATTTTAAGATGAAATCTTCCTTTCTAGTATTCTATGCTATAATCTAATTGAAACATTCTATGTATTCATGAGAAATTGGAGAGCTTATGTTTGCTTATTTACCTTTTAGGTTTGCTTATATTATCTTGGCGCTTATAAGTTGGCAGTCTTTTAGTGCTAAAAGTGAAGAACAGACACTGGCAAAAATTGTGAAAAAAGGGTTCTTGCGGTGTGGAGTATCTCAAGGGTTGCCAGGTTTTTCTGCACCAAATTCAAAAGGTCAATGGGAGGGAATCGATGTCGATTTATGTCGAGCCGTTGCTGCTTCTGTTCTTGGTAAGGCAGATAAAGTAAAGTTCACTCCTTTATCCGCAAAAGAACGGTTTACTGCTTTGCAGTCTAAGGAAATCGATCTCTTATCTCGCAACACGACCTGGACTCTTACAAGAGATACTGCTTTAGGGCTAGATTTTACTGCAGTTACCTATTACGACGGTCAAGGATTCATGGTTCGTAAATCTTTAAAAATAAAATCTGCAAAAGAGTTGAATGGAGCAACGGTTTGCGTTAATTCGGGAACTACTACAGAGTTAAATGTTGAAGATTATTTTAAGAGTAATGGTATGAAATATACCCTAGTAAGTTTTGAAAAAACTGATGAAGTAGTTGCTGCATATGATAATAAACGCTGCGATGTTTACACAACGGATCAATCAGGGCTGTATGCGAATAGAATTAAGCTAAAAAATCCTGATGAACATATGATCCTACCCGAAATAATTTCAAAAGAACCCTTAGGGCCTGTCGTAAGGCAAGGAGATGACAACTGGGCTGATATAGTCCGTTGGACTCATTTTGTGATGCTTGATGCGGAAGAACATGGAATAAATTCAAAAAATGTCGATAAATTCCGCAAAGACAGTAAAAATCCAAGTATTGAAAGATTACTCGGCAGAAAAAAATCAGATATGGGGAAACTTCTGAAACTGAATAAAGATTGGGCTTATCGAATTATCAAGCAAGTTGGTAATTACTCTGAAATATTTGAAAAGAATTTGGGTTCTAAAAGTACTCTGAAGATAGACCGAGGCTTGAATAAATTATGGAATCAAGGTGGACTTCAATATTCGATGCCAGTCAGGTAGGGTTCTTGGTTATTATGCAATATGTTAAATTAACACGATCTCTATCAGAAATTCCTCAAAATACCCTCAATTTTGTCCTAAAAACGTCATAGTTGGAGAAACTTAATGGAACGAGGTAAATTAAGCCATATTCTGACTATCAAGAATTACAACATCAGAGTTGGAGTTCAAGAAAAACTTGTCAAGTAACTTCTCTAGCAGAATTGACAGTCAGTTGTATGCTCTCAATTCAAATGGACCGTCTTCTTTTAATTTTGCCAAATATCCTTCTTTATAGAATTGATCTGATTCTCTTCTTGATAATATCTCGAGTTCTCCTTCTGGATTTATAATACCAAGGTAGGGATTATTGTTGTTAATTGGTCTTAGGTTGTATTTCGTTGTTATTCCAGATATAGTCGTCCCAAATAAACCTATAACCGACTTGGCTATATAGTCCATGTTAGGATCTGCTGTTGAAATACCGTTTAGTAAAATAGTTCCAAAAGCAACAGTCGAAGCTGCTGCATATTTACTTCGAGCCTTTCGATTCTTTTCTATCTTCCCCATTCTATCCAAATGCTCTTTAGCCTTTACTCTATCTTCAGCATTCATTAAATTCTGGAATTCTTTGTTTTGGAGAATTCCGATAGTTCCACTTCTTATGTCTATGTCTTTGCTCTGGATTTTTGAAGCGATAAATAAAGGAGTAAAAAGTGTTTTAAGTGGAAACGAACTAGCACTCATAGCAGGTGTTAAAAATAAAAACATCATTAATAATTTTATCTTTTCCATAATGTAAACCTTTTCTACTGATTTGCTAACAACCAAAATACAAGATAAATATCACTAAAGCAATTTGAGAATCATTTCCATATATTTTAAGTAATCAATAAGATTTAATAAAAAATACGAACTATTACTCAAACGCTATATTTTTAAAAATCAACATCATCTACACATTTGATGTTGATTTTTTAATTTTGAAGCTGCTAGTTTAAGGATAGAGAGGATTGCAAAAAAAATTGTTTCCTACAAAATTTACACACAGTTTAGAGTTTCGCTGACTAATTAAATCTCTTTCTTTTCTTCCGTATTCTCTTGTAATTCAGATAAAGTTTCTAGTAAACTCGATACAGTTTCTTGTAGACCAGAAAGTTGTTCTGAAAGCATTTCGCTCTCAATTTCTTTAAAAACATCTTCAAAATCAATACTCTCACTATTTGCTTTAAATTTACCTAATGCGATATAACCGGATTTCAAACATTTACAATATTCCGTATACACATCTGCACCCATAGACCTAGAGTATTCAATTAGTTCTCTAAATACTGAAGGTAGGTCATCGTAATTTGATGCTGATATATTTAAAACCAACTCATGATAATTAGAAACATCATAATCTTTCGTCAAATTATAACATTCGATTCCCCGTCCTTGCATTTCAACAATAAGTTCTTCAGGCAGTGTCTTTAAAATTCTTATATAATTAAGCCAATTTTCGCTGTCAATCGATTGAATCATATCGAATGATAAATCAGAAATATCATTTAATCCTAATCCTACCGTTGATCCCATTTCTCCAATTATACGTTTATATTCTTCTGGATAACCGTCAACAAAATTTAAATAAAAATTTTTTAAATCAACTATTTCATCGCTGTTGGAAGTTTCTGCTTTCATGTTTTTTATAAGTAATGAATATATTTGACTTTCATCTAAATTATCATTAGTATCATTAAACATGTCTCTAACAGTTTGTCGATAAGCCCGATCTAACTTCCCATTGTCTTGCGATTCTGAGGCATATATGTTTGTAGTTATCAGCGATAACCCAACAAAAACTGAACTTAATATTAGCTTCATTTTTTCAATCCTTCAATTTAATTTCAATAACACATAACAAAACAGTTCAGCATGGTACCTTATAGGTAACGAAAAATCTAGATAATATTTCTACTTACACACGTAAACAGACCTAGAACCCAATAAATTCGATATTCAAAAAAGTGTAATTCATTCATTGATTACAAGTTGTGGAAGAATTGACTGTTAATTAGGCTTGTCTTGTCTTGTCTTGTCTTGTCTTGTCTTGTCTTGTCTTGTCTTGTCTTGTCTTGTCGATCTCATCTTTTTTTTTATCTATATTTGACTCGGACTGGTTTGATTTTCTGGAAAATTTATGGCCCTGGAATGATAGTTCCCGCAGCAAGACATCTTTGCCTCCAAGCTAAATCTTCTTGCGTTACCAGATCCAGGCCATGCTTCTGCAAGTCCTTTTGGTCCATCTACGAAAAAATACCGACAAGTATATAAAAGATCGTCTTCATCTCATGTTTCCTTTTTTTGAATTAATATATTTCTGAATCCCAAGAAAATAAAAAAAGTTGGGTTCCGCTCTGGTCTCAAATTGGAGCCCACGATATGCTTTGCGGTAATTAAATTGATCAATTATTAATTTGTATGTATATATTTTTTTATAAAAGGCGGATTGCTAGATTAAGTGCAGAAGAAAAAATTCCATCGCTTCGGAAGGCGGATTTAGTTTAGTCTATGAGGCTAATCTGCTTGCAAGAAAGGGGTATTTATGTCTGCCAATCTCACTTATGAGCAAAGGTATG
>JBGCDR010000061.1:0-2842 GCA_045105515.1 Oligoflexales bacterium | reverse complement strand
GGGTAGTGATTGATATCCTTAGAAGCATAGTTACCACTGCAAATGCTGCCGAAGTTAATCTGAAGGAATACCTGGATTGGGTTTTGATAAACCATAAGAAAGTTGCTGAATCCCCTCAAGACTATACTCCCTACGTATATGAAAAATTGTATGATCAAAAAGAATCACTTGTCGTAAATAAATAAAAACTACTGATGTGATCTTAAAAAATCTGCGCTACTGATTCAACAATGGTAGGATTGGTAGTTACGAGTAATCTTTGCTTTTTGGTAGTTTTTACTATTTTCTAGCATTTCTGCACCTGAGATTACAGCTTCAGCCAAAAAACTTGGATGTTTTACCTTCGATAATATTTTTAGAAAATCAGCCGAGGGAGTGTTTGGATGGAAAATTAGTTTACGCTTCTCTTGCCACCAGTCATTGTAAGGTTGATATATCTCTTTCATTATAGGCCCGCCTGCTACATGGCAGGCTGAACAACGCATTCGTTTTCCGAAAAATGGTTTATCTGGGTCATTTTGACGATGCAATTGATTGTTATCACCAAGAGCATCGGTAGAATCACCGCGATAATACCAACTTATATTGGTGCTGTTTTTACCCCGGAGTTCATAAAAATTATAAAGATTTTTTTCAATATCCCATGCTATTATCTCAACCAGTAATTTATTTTTAGTTGGGTCTTGATCCAGAGAAATTTTTTTGGCATTGAGTTTGGTAAAATGGCCGAAAAAAAAATAGTTGGATTTTACTTTTTTTTGAAGTGAATGAGAAAATCCATCCGTTGTTTCAAAAATACTGAAGCTCCCTAGGGTGGGGTTGTGCAGGCCTCTATTTGCAACAATTGATGGAAATGTTTTAAGCCCATCAATTTCCAAAAGTTTTTTCAATTCATTAACACTTTCAGGACAACGACTTGCATTGTCAAAAATCCCAAGTAGTATATCTGCTTTTGGTGGAATGTGATTTCTGCCTGGAAAATGTATTTTACACATGGCCATTATGACATCATTCATCGTTAATAAAGATGTTATTGTAAATATGATTGTTTTAATTATTTGCATATATAATATTTCCTAATGTTATTAGATAGTTCAATAAATTATTCCTCTAGTAAAATATAATTAATAGTCTGGTAAATTTAAAGATTTTTAATCTCGCTTCTAACCTGAGGTGGGGGTAAAGAAATAGTATTCTTTGTTTGCAGAAAAAAATTATTTTAGTGCTGGATTTTAGGCATCGAAAGGAGAACTCATACTCTTGTTAAGCAGTTTTGCGATGCTTTTTATGGCCGATCAGTTCAAAAACACACTAAGACAAGTTTATTACAATTTTCCCATTCGCTTTGTTTGTATCCATCAATTTATGTGCTTCCACTAAGTCACTAAACGGAAAAATTTTGCCAATGGATACATTTAACTTGCCTTGTTCAACAAGTGAAATATATTTCTGCATTTCATCTTTGCTTATATCCGCGGCCTCCCCTGAGTAAGAAGTGAGTTTAACCGCTGTTGGAATATCCCCCATAGGGCGAAACGAATTAAACTCCCATTCGCCTCCTAAAATACCTGTCATGCATGCGATTCCACCACGACGCAGGCATTTCAATGTATCTTTTAAAGCAGTAGTACCAATGAGCTCCAAAGCTCGATCACAACCTTCGGGATAAATCTTTTTCACCTGAGTTTCCAGTTCACCTTTGTCGATGACAATATGATCTGCTCCTAAACATTTTAAAAAATCAATTTTAGACTCGGATCGTGAGCTTGAAATAACTTCTAAGCCATGGCTTTTAGCAATAGCGAGAGCGCAGAGGCCTATTGAAGAGGTTCCACCGCGAATCAGAATATTTTTAGCCCTTTCAATTTCTAAACCTTGAAATAGACTTCCATTAGTTGTTTGCAGCATCTCTGGTAAGGCGCCTAAGTTTGTCCAAGGAAGATCTGATTGAAACGGAAAGATATTATCCTTTGGCACTAAAGTATATTCAGCATACGACCCATCAAATTGTCGTCCCATACCTCCCATGATGGCCATAACTTTCTGACCTTTTTTATAAATCCCACCAGCATTGACTACCTCCCCTGTACACTCTATCCCAAGGATACGCGGAAATTGCACAGTGGGCGAGTCTCCAATCCTAGTGAAGTACTCTGAGCGGTTAAGGCCAAATGCCTTTACCTTAATTAAAACCCAACCTTCTTTCCAGTCGGGGGTAGGTCGTTCTTCAAGTTTTAATTGGTCCGGACCACCGGCCTCGTGAATAACAAAAGCTTTCATGTATTACCTCATCAAAATATAAGAGAATTTATCAGTTTAGTCTAAAAAATCATAGTTTAGTACAAATTTTCAGATTTATGGGTCGAGAACAACACTCAATATTCATTAAAAGTTCTTATTGCCTCATCAAAGCTAGTTTTTTATATTTCTACTTGAGCAAAAAATTTTGCAAGGAACAATATTCTTTGCGCTTGGGGTTTCAATGCATAGTCTATTTCTAATCTTATTTTTGGCAACCATCACATCATGTTCGACAACAAGAATTAATTTTAATCACAAAGTTCCACCACTTTTTAAGGTGACGAAGGATAAGCATGTGTCTGTAAAAAATCTACGAGGGAGACATGCTGAGCAGATTAAACAAATACTTGAAGAAACTTTACTAGAAGAAGGAATTACTGTTTTAGATAACAATTATTGTTTAGAGTTGTCTAATTTTTTAACCAGCTAATATTATTATTTTATATGATTATTATGTAAATATTGATAAGCTGATCCCAAACGTAATTCTGGGAGGGCTTGATATGTTTATTTTCATGTTACCGGAAAGACAAGTGAAATC
>JBGCDR010000060.1:0-110345 GCA_045105515.1 Oligoflexales bacterium | reverse complement strand
GCGCATGGGCACCCCCAAGATCTTTTGATTTTCCGACAATTATAGCCTTTTTAGAGAAACTGGGGAAATTCGCTAAAGATTATAGTGCTCTAAGCCTTACATACAAAGGCGGCGGTGTGTTTCCAATCAGGCACTACATATGCATAAAGTATTTATAATTTTAATTTTCTTAGCAGGTTCTTGCTCCGATGATAAAGTACATGAAGGGTATTCTGAAGTGCCAATATTCGAGAACGATGAAAATTTTATTGGGCTGGTAAATCGGGAGGTTAGTATCATCCGTATTGGATCCACGACAGCCTATAATAAGACTGGACAGATCGTAATTTCTAGACCTGAGCAAAGTAATGAAGGGGATTTGTTAGTTTTGTTTCTTCATCGTACCGATCGTGATTTACCCTTAAAATTAAGAGGTTGGAATCGAGTTGCTGAGTGTTTTAAGTCTGATAATCGCCACCAGTGTTCCACAGAGCTAGATTGCGTGGAGTGGCATGATGAAAACAAGCGCTTCTGTGCAAGCTTTGATATCTATGATCAACAAGGTGATTCTATTGGTACGGGCAATGGGCACGACTTAGCACAAGCTGTGTTTATACGTCGGGTGGAAGCTGATGAAGAACCCGAATATGTTTTTGACTTGAACTATCTCGCAAAGAAAAGAAAAGCAGGTTGTGCTATTTTAACTGCTTTGCGCGGTGCAGATACCGAAAACTCAGTGAACGCCTGGTCGCATAAGGGATGTGACATGAGTACGAAAAGTGAGTTTCCCTCTGTCTATGGTGAAGAAGGTGATTTAGTTCTTTTATCGCAATCATTTGACGATAAAGAAGAAAGGGAAAAATTTAGACCTCCTTTGGGTACGAGACGTTTTGGCTATGTAAGTGGTTCGGATGAAACGGCATTCTTATTTGGGGGAAGGATATATAACTCCGGGGAAACAGGCTCAATGTACAGTAGAGGAAAAGGGGCTTCTAAATGTAAGGATGCTCTGATATCTCTAACAATTAAGCCCAGCCTTTAAGTTTAATTCCAGATTGAATCTAAAAATGTTCAAAAAAAATTCGAGTTCATTGTGCTCAGCAGCGCTGGTAGGAGAACTGGAGACTGATAAGCTCTTCAAAACCCAAGTTTTAAGAGCCCCTTGCAAAGCTTAAGAAGTATGCTTGAAAGTGAGTTTCTGTGTATCCTCGGTATTTTTGGTGTCGACCTTATCAGAGATTCTATTTGATCCTTTGAAATCTTAATTTGGCCGTAGTGCGCTAGTAAAAATTTATGAATCTCCATATCTAGATATTTCTTTAGGGAGATTTTGTATTTTTCTGGATAGCATAATGGGTAAGGATGGACGAGCTTTCCTTTAGATAAAACAAAATTGTCAGCTATATAAATTAGATTGGTTTGAGAGTGGTAAATTGAAAGATCGAGAGCAGTGTGGCCTGGGGTCTCGATAACACACCAAGCACCGAAATAAGGAATTATATCGGAATCTTTGAGTTCATAATCAAGTCTAAAAGATCTTGGATAAAAGACATTTTTTAAACCTTGCTTCTTTATAATTGCTACCAAATAGGTCAGTAAGATATCTACGAGATACTTAATTAATCCAGAAATACCTTTATACCAAGAATTTAGATTGACAGGTCCAGCTATGGGGATTCCAAGTTTCTGGAAAAAATAAAGCCCACCCGCATGATCTGGGTGAGCATGGGTGGCAATTACCAGTTTCAAATCATGGACAGATCTGTGAAGATTTTTGTTGATAAAATCAAGTACCGTAGGCACATCTGGACGGCAACATCCATCAAGTAAGAATAAACCATTAGATTCTTCAATGAGATATATTGTCTGAATATAGCCTTTTAGCACATGTATTTTATAAGACATTATTTACTCGATTGTCGAAGTTGATAGTATAATCGATTAAAGATCATACAGATTTTACTGAAGAGTACGATCGAAATATGTGGATGATTTATTAAATAGAGCCTTAAAAATAGTCATGCCAAATACTAAAATAGAAAGAGCCTTCTTCATGAAGCAAGGGAATCCATATTTAGTTCATTATCGAACGTTCTGAAATGCGACCCTTTTTTGCTTAATTTCTCAAAAATATTTGCAGCATCGGGTTTACCGTCTTTTTATAAAAAATTCGAAATATTAGGTTTTTTACTTATTCGGTCCTTTGGGTTTAGACCTGCTGTAAATTAGCATGGTTCGCTTCCAAGGCCTTTGAACGGCTTGGATTAAACAGTTGCGCGGATACAGTTAGTGTTTCGTTAAGTATGTTTAGGTCTGAAAGACCATTGGAAAGTTTGCTTTACAAATACAAAGATAATCCAGTATTTAAAACATAGACAATTCATCAGTATTTTAGGAGTATCTATGAATCTATTTCGCTATCTCTATGCTTGTTTATTTCTTTTAGTCAGCTTTGGAACAAATGTAAAGGCAGAGACCACCTGCGAAGTGCTAAATAATAGCTGCGAATACTACCTATGCAAAGAAATGCAGACTCCTTGTGGTGGTAAAGGTTATAATATTGACTTTGGCTACCGCTATTGCCTTAAATATCAAAATGACAAACATTATAGTTCTCAAGGAAAGGACTGGCTATATGCAGTCAGAGGCTGTTTGCAAGAAAAGTTAAATGAACTGCGCCCTGACATTATGTGCGTGGATTTGAAAAAACAAGCTATAGCCAGCCACTACCAATGCTATATTGATGAAGGATATTGTGAACTCCCATTAGCAGATAAACGAAGGGTTCTCCGCACAGCAGCTACATCGATCTTCAATTTTGACGTACTCTTAAGTGGTTTGAGAATATTGAGAAAATGTGCTCAAGATGGGAAATTGGTTTGGTAAAAAATAAGAGATTATGCCAATATTTAGTAGCTATTTCTTAATTTAAGCTGCTGGGGGAAGTGCTAATTCCCAGTAGTTAATGAGCTCTCGAGTTCATCCCAAATCATCTTAGAATACTCTTTATTAAAATTGTAGTTGGGATGGAAACAATCCATTGCTAAATATTCAGACTTCATTGTAAGCTTACCTGATCTCGGTGCAATGAATAATTGTTCGCTCTTGGGGTCGAGGTTTTTTACTAGTGACTCAATACCATCATTTATTCCCTGATAACGCTTTAAAATTTCTTCTTTCGATAGATTGAGCAAAGCACCACACATCAAAGCGTAGCTGTCTTGACATGTGGGAGAGTTTCCGAAGGGGCCAAGATTCTTGAATAAATCAGTATTCGTATAGCGAAGTAATTTATGTACAGGAAATGCAGGAACAACCACAATAGCTGGTTTGTGTACTTGATTTTTTAGTTCTCTCAGGACCGTTTCATATTCCTTTAAGAAATCATTTAGCTCATGATCACTAGCGCAGATATCGTTGCTTCCTACTTCAAGGACAACTAATTCTGACTTGCGCATTTGAGAAATTTGATCGCTAATCTGATAAATGCGGCTCCCACTCACAGCAAGGTTTTGACTATTGCTTTCAGATAATCCCAAGTTAACAGCTAGCGAGTCTATTTTTTGCGAAGTAAATGGGTTATAACCGTTTTCTTTAAAGTAAGCATCATAGCTCTCAATATTAAAGCTTCCTTGAATTAAATCATAGCCAATATTATTTAGAACTTGATTAGAAAAAGATAGATGTCCAAGCTTACTTCCTGAAACCATTCCAACTCCAATGCTATCTCCCAGTAGGGACATGGATTTGATAGAACGCCCTTGCAAACTTTCTTCGTTATTGGTGTTTTGGGTATCTGGCTGGTTTTCGTTTTTGGCATCTTTTTGATTCTCGGATGCAGGGCTTTGAGAATTTGTCGAGCTATTTTCTCGCTCTTCTTCAGCGGAATCTATATCTGAATATATGCTAGGACTTTTTTCATTAGTTTTAGGCTGGGTATGTTTTTCTGGTTGCGTTTGTTCGTTATCATCAGCAGGGTTTTCTTGTGTTGGAAAAGTCGGTAGTTCAATATTTCCTAAAAATTCTTGTTTAGAGCAAGCTAGAGAGGCAACTAGCAGTGAAGAAAGGGTAAGAAATTGTATTGGACGTGAACTTAAAGTCATGAGCTTCTCCTGTTGTTTCCCAAAGAAGAAGCAAATATTGTTCCAAAAAATTAATTTAGAGATTCTTGTCTAAGGTTTCGTTAATTAAGATTTATATTAAGAGTAGGATGTAAATAAATTTGACAGATGCTTAGTTCGGTAACGCTGCAGTACATTCATTAAACTTTTCGAGGTACTGCTGGAATAACTTATTCTTTTCTATATTCAAATCAGCCCATTCTGGTTTGTAGGATAATTTTTGGTCTTCTCCAGCATGAAGTGCAATCACATGATCTGGTTCATCAGTTTCGTATATTTTTTTACCATTAATTCTGAGTGTAACCTTGAGAATTTGCCTAAGGTTGATTTCTTTGATCTGTACGAGTGGATCCTGTCCAGGAGGGGTCGTGAAGGGAGTTGAAACTTGGAAAATATGTTTCTTTCTTGAAATGATTACTTTTGCTAAATCTGAAATGTTCAAGTTGCCCTTATCATATGAAATCTCAACCTTTTTGGAAAAACCGTTTAGCAGTGGATAGAGTGATTCATCCAAGTCAACTTTGATGCCTGTATCTGTGCTAGCTCCAGTAAGGCTAAATTTGAAAACTGGTGCTGGGATAACAGTTTGTACCTCCGCAAAGGGTTCTGGTCGCTTATATAAAGTAACTTTGACCGCTTCTTCAGTGGTGCTTTCTTCTTTTGGTGGGCTTGGTGGAGTATCAGGAGCACTATTTGGATCGATTTCTGGCTCTACTCTCTTTCCTAACTTGGTGGCATCTTCAAACAAGGTTCCACTTTTATATTGGTTGGTGATATCTATCGCTTCCAAAGCTTCGCCGGTAACGATGACTTCCACATTTTTAATTAAGTCTTCATCTATACAGGTTTGAGCCTCTCTTTCAAGGCGTGCTTGCTTTGCACTACTGTTCTCGCGATTATCAAGCGGATTTTCATATTCTTTGGCACCTGTTTCATCCTCGTTGCTTGTTTTAGTGCCTTCATTCGAATCACTATTGTTTGAGTTCTGTTCTACTGACCCCTGGCGAGGACTGGAATTTTGGTTCGATTCGTTCGCACAGCTGTATACTGCGAGCAAAAATAAGATCAAAAGGAGACCTGAAAACGGAAAAGTTTGCCCAGTTCTTTGCATATGATTACCTAATTCCATAGACTAAGTGTATCTTTCAGCTGTACTTATCGGAAATAAAGGAAAAATCATCACTAAAAATTTCAGGAAGGGGAGGAAGTCCTAATATTTTAGCCGTTTACAAAAACTTCTTCAGCTTTGGTGATGGCAGACAGAAAGGCTTCAATATCAGATCGGTCGTTGTAAATATAAGGAGACATCCTTGTTGTAGCAGGGCTTTTGAGGATTGACATCAATGGTTGGGCACAATGGTGCCCTGCTCTTATGCAGACTCCTTGAGAATCTTGAAATGCTGCTAAGTCATGGGGGTGGATGACTTTATGGGTGAACGTAACTGTCCCAATCCAATCTGTTCCTGCATGTGTATGCAAAGTAACATGAGGGTTTTTTTTAAGCGCATCTAAAGCATATAAGCCTAACTGGCGATCGTGCTCAAGGGCAGTTTTGCGGTCTATTTGCGAGAGGAAATCTACTGCAGCACCTAGTCCAATCACCTGAGCGATAGGGGGCGTACCAGCCTCAAATTTATAAGGAAGAGGGGCAAAAGTGCTTCCATCTAGGCTTACTGTTTCGATCATGTCTCCTCCTCCAAGAAAGGGGGGCATGGCATTTAGTAATTTTTGTTTTCCATATAATACTCCCACTCCTGTAGGTCCCAACATTTTATGAGAGCTAAAACAATAAAAATCGCAGTCGAGATCAATTACATTGCTAGCGAGATGTGGTACCGCTTGAGCACCATCGATCAAAGTTTTTGCCCCTACTTTTTTTGCAAGAGATATGATTTCTTCGATTGGGTGAATGATGCCTAGTACATTTGAAGCATGGGCACATGCAACCAACTTGGTCTTGGGGTTTATTATTTCTCTTGCAGTTTCCAGATTAAGCCGAAGATCATCCTTCAAAGGGATATATTTGATCACAGCTCCTGTCTTTTTAGCAAGTTGGTGCCATGGAACTAGGTTTGAATGGTGTTCGGCAACTGTTAGAACTATTTCATCTCCAACTTGTAGTTCGCTTTCGCCCCAAGAGCGAGCAACTAGATTGATGGCAGATGTTGTTCCTGAAGTGAATATCACTTCCTCTCTTTTTACATTGCCGAGAAAGCTAGCAATTTTGTCTCTGGTTTGTTCGTATGCACTTGTTGCAGCTTCACTGAGGCGGTAGACGCCACGATGGACATTGGCATTGAGCTTGGAATAAGCTTCGTTAACTGCGTCTATCACAGTCTGCGGCTTTTGACTTGTTGCAGCGCTGTCTAGGTAGTGAATCTTTTCCTGATGGTGGAAAATTGGGAATTGGCTTCTAACTTTGCCGGCATCAAATCCGCTAACTGCAAGCATGGTAATTTCCTAATAGATTTTGCTTCTGTGGGTAAACCAAAGTCTGGTGTGACCTGGACAGTCTGGAAATGTTATCAATGTTGAGTAATCTAATCAACATTTAAGCTAATTGGGGCAAAACTTCATTATACCATATGAGCTAAGCACCTAAAACATATGATAAAGTTTAAAGGTGAGCAGCACATGTTCATTTTGGCTAACGGAGCCAATTTACTTTTAGATACGACCACCCAGGGATCCAGATATGCATCATGACCACATCAATGGGCAATGGCTCGCTAAAATAATAGGACTAGTTTGCATTTTTTCTTGCTTAGGTAGAACTCTTGCAGGCCCTTCAGATAGCTCTGTGAGCTTAGGCATTATAAATATGGAGTATACGGGACTTAGTATCCAGAAAAGCTCTAACTTAGATCTACCTTCGTGGCACGTAAGTAGCTTTTTTCAAAAAGGTGAATTTATTCAGCTCAACGGTGATCTTCAGTATTTTTTCGTCCCAAGTGCCTTGCAAAAGGGCAAGTTTCGCGGCCGATTCTACAGTGGGATTGGGATGAAGGTTGTGAGCTATGCAAAAAGGAAGGATGACGAGGAATACTGGCTTAGAATTCCCCTCGGAACTCAGTTTGAAATGATTCCTATGCGTCTCCAGTTATTTGGAGAGGTGACTTTCTTTTCTGGGCCCATACCAGAGAGCAAGTTGAGCCTGTCTCCATCATTGGGGATGAGAGTGCATCTTTGAGCTAATTCTTGAGAAGAGCTTCCAGCTTCCCATTCTGTTCGAGGCTGACTAGGTCGGTAAAACCGCCAACATGAATATCTCCTATAAAGATCTGCGGGACTGTAGTTCTGCCATTGGCTTTTGCCAACATTTCATCTCGCTTTTCTGGATAGTGATTAATATCAATTTCTTGGAAACTTACTCCCTTGGTATTAAAAAGTTTTTTAGCAGCAACACAATAAGGGCATGTTGACTTTGAATACATTAGAACCAGTTTATGTTGTGGCTTTTCATGCATCGAAGCCTCCTTATCTATATTTAAGTAACTTACGCTTAAAATCCCAATGACTAGTACAAAGGCACCAATGCCTAAGAAAAATTGTTTTGACTTTCTGCGAGGCAAAGCGTCTCCTATTTCTGCCATAGTAGCAAAAAAGATCCCGGCAATAATAGCTAAAAACACTGCTGAGTCAAGACCTGAGCATGCTCTAATTCCTTGCCTTATCTAATCTATTTTTTTTGAGATGACTCAGGTTTGCCAATATTGCCATCATTTTCTTCTAGAATTTCTGTCAATAGATTTAGCTCATTGGCAATTTCCATAAATGCATCTCCTTTGCGTATGCTTACTTTTTGTGAAAAGTCACCAGAGCGCAATCGTTCCAATTGGTTTTTGAAAGCAATGGTTGGGCCGACCAACTTATGAGTGTAGGTTACAGAAATGATTATATTCGACAGTAAAAATCCTAGTACAAAAAAGCTTATCCACCATTGGGAGATGGCAGCGTATTCAAAAAAAAGTTCTCTTATTTCGCTTTCATGCTCAGTTAGAACGACGACGATATCAGCAAAATCTTTCATATTGAGATAAACGATAAGGATAATTACGCTCGAGAAGCACAACGCAAGTATTATCGAATACAGACCTAGCTTAACTTGCAGCAATGGTTGCAACAGGTAGTTGCGCAAACGCCGCTGGTCTTTAGGACTTTCAATGCGGGGGGCTTCTGTCATTTACAGCTCCTTGCATAGTTTAGGGCCTAAGCTTTGGCACGATCATTTAGCAATCATTATTGGGCTTATGTTTAGCTTAAGAGTATCATACTTGGAGTCTTTTTTTCGATTCGTCCCAAATGATTGCTAGTAATCAACAAAATGGGTAGTCTCATAATTTTGTTGAATTCAGTTGGAATGCTCAGGGTAAATTCACGATCTTTTTCTATTAAGGAGCTATTTTTATGTCACACGGAACGTTTATGGTACCTTCTCCGCAAAATGAGCCTGTACTAAGTTATGCTCCCGGCTCAGATGAATGCGCTTTGCTAAAAACTGAGCTGACAGCGCAGCGCTCACAAACTATCGATATCCCTCTTGTTATTGGAGGTGAGAGGATTTTTGATCGGGAACAGGCAAATATTGTAAGTCCCCATAATCGAAACTTGCAGCTGGCAAAGGTGGCACAGGCCAATAAAGATGATGTAAGCAAGGCAATCGACTCGGCCCTTGCTGCGAGAAAAGAGTGGGCGGCATTACCTTGGCAAGAAAGGGCAGCTATTTTCCTCAAGGCTGCAGACTTGATTTCGGGCAAGTATAGACAAAAAATGAATGCTGCTACCATGTTGGGGCAGAGCAAAACCTGTTACCAAGCAGAGATCGAGGCTGCTTGTGAGCTGGCAGACTTTCTTCGTTTTAATGCATATTTTGCTCAGAAAATTTATGAAGAGCAGCCTTTGCATTCTCCATATGGACAATGGAATCGAAGTGTAGCACGACCGATAGAGGGCTTTGTTTTTGCCATTGCCCCTTTCAACTTTACAGCAATTGCCTTGAATTTAGCTTGTGCTCCTGCTCTGATGGGTTGCACTGTTTTACTGAAACCTTCGCATACCGCAACACTGTCTACTTACTATGGTCTTGAGATCTTAGAGGAAGCAGGTTTGCCTGCAGGAGTTATCAATTTGGTGCATGGAGACCCTAAGATGATTGGCGAGCTAGCATTGTCACAGCCTAATCTTGGAGGAATTCACTTCACAGGGTCAACTGGAGTATTTCAGCATCTGTGGGAACAGGTGGGCACCAATATTAAAAAATACAGGTCTTACCCGCGCATTGTTGGAGAAACAGGAGGTAAAGATTTTGTATTTGCACATCCTTCTGCAGATAAGAAACAGCTATTGACCGCCTTAGTTCGTGGAGCATTTGAATACCAAGGTCAAAAGTGTTCAGCAGCTTCGAGAGCTTATATACCCAAGTCACTGTGGCCGGATCTCAAAAAGGATCTTATTGAATTGACAACGCAAATCAAGATGGGAGATCCCGAGGACTTTAGTAACTTTATGGCTGCTGTGATTGACCAAAAAGCCTTTGATAAAATTAATTCTTATATCGAGCATGCAAGGGCTGCTAAAGATGCGACAATCATTTGTGGAGGAGAGTACGATCAAAGTCAGGGATTTTTTATTCGTCCTACTGTAATAGAAACGAGCAACCCTCACTATAAATCATTAGTCGAGGAGATATTTGGGCCTGTTTTGACTATCTATCCTTATGATGATTCGCAACTCGAAGATACTTTAAAACTATGCGAAGAAAGCACGGATTATGCTTTAACAGGAGCAATTTTTGCAAAAGATCGTTATGCTGTAAAGAAACTATGCGACTTTTTCGAAAATACTGCAGGAAACTTCTATATCAATGATAAGCCAACGGGTGCTGTTGTTGGGCAACAACCCTTTGGAGGTGCTAGAGGTTCCGGTACAAACGATAAAGCAGGTAGTATGTATAATTTGTTGAGATGGGTTTCGCATCGAACTATTAAGGAAAACTTTTTACCCATCACGGAATACGAATATCCTCATATGGGAGAAAGTTAATGCTGCTCCAGCAACTGCTCAGTTATAAGCAGACAATCGGCTTAAGAATGTGGGCCTTTACTAAGGTGCCCATGCTGTATTGGGTACGCCCGTCTATCGTTGAGTTGACGGATAAGCGAGTGGAAATTTCAATTCCACTTTGCAGGAGAAACCGAAATCATATGAAATCAATGTATTTTGGGGTCTTGGTTTGCGGAGCAGATGTTGCTGGAGGCTTACTAGCGCTTAAAACCAGCTATGACATAAAGCAGCCTATTTCACTTATTTTTAAGGATTTTAGTGCTCAGTTTTTTCGTCGTCCTGATGCAGACACCCATTTTAACTGCGAACAAGGAAAGCAGGTTTCTGATTTAGTTAAAAAAGCCATCAGGAGTGGAAAAAGGGAAGAATTAACTGTAGAAGTCATAGCCACCTGCCCTGAAAAAAGTGCAGAAGAACCTATCGCAAAATTTGGCTTGACCCTGTCTGTCAAAAAGGCCCATAAAAAACCTGGCGGGATCATAGCAGATATACTTGGAGACATACTTCCGCTCCCGAAGGCGCAATCATGAGAGCTCTTCCTTTGAACTGCAAGGATTGACAAGCAACAAAGCCGGTGGTTGAATGGCTATCAGTAGACGTGACAAAAGGAGTTTTGACACTTCTTTGGCAGCTGTATTTTTGCAATGTCGAACGTTAAATCTTATTTAATGCCTATTTAAGTATCTGATACTAGAAGAACAATAATTCTCAAGGCCAAAAAGGAGTGAATTATGGCAGTATTAGTAGGAAAACAAGCCCCTGATTTCGCAGCAACTGCAGTGGTGAGTGGAGATTTCAAAGAAAACTTCAAACTTAGTGATCACCGCGGGAAATACGTATTGCTTTTCTTCTATCCCTTAGACTTTACTTTTGTGTGTCCTACTGAGCTTCACGCATTTCAATCTAAACTAGAAGATTTTAAGAAGTTGAACTGCGAAGTTATAGGATGTTCGATTGACTCACAATTTAGTCACCTAGCATGGCTCAATACCAAAAAGGAAGATGGTGGCATCGAAGGTGTTAACTATCCATTGGTTGCGGACATCAATAAGACAATTGCAAGAGATTATGATGTTTTGATCCCTAATGATGGAGTTGCTCTTAGAGGTGCATTCTTAATCGATAAGGAAGGGGTGGTAAAACATCAGACCATTAATGACTTACCTCTTGGACGTAATGTTGATGAATACTTGCGGTTATTAGAAGCTTTGCAATTCACCGAAGAGCATGGAGAAGTATGTCCTGCTAATTGGAAAAAAGGTGAAAAATCAATGAAACCAACGCAAGCAGGTCTGAAATCATATTTTAAATAATCCCTATATAAAACGATTAAAAGGGAAGCCAGCATGGTCGCAGGCTTCCCTTTTTTACTTGTAAAGAGATGAAATTGTGCCTACTAGCAGATTTATAAGCAGCGAAGAATTGTTAAATCTATATGATGTAATTCTTTTGGATTCCTTCGGAGTTTTAGTTAACGCAGAACAAGCAATTGCGGGAGCGGAGAGTTTTCTCAAACGTCTTCGGGATAATTCGAAGAAATTTTTTGTGGTAACCAACGGGAGTTCTCAAAGTGTTGACAAGACAGTTGCAAGCTTAAAGAACAAGGGTATCAGTGTTGAAACCCAGCAGGTGATAACCTCAGGATCATTAGTGCATGATTGGATCATGCAAGAAGGTTTAGATGGTTCTAAGGTTTACATACTTGGGCCCGAAAGTTCGCATTTTGTTCTAGAGGGAACCTCATGCAGTCTTTGTCCGCTTGATGATTACAACTTTGATCTGCTGATTATTACCAATCAATCAGGCTACCCATTCCTTGAGGGGCTTGAAAGGGTTACAAGTACATTAGTTAAGCGCCTAGATACCGGGGAAAAGTGTCGTATGCTCCTTCCAAACCCTGACTTGATCTACCCCACGAAGGCTGGAGTAGGGTTTACCTCCGGTATGGCAGCCCATTGTATTGAATCTGCATTATCATTAAGATTTGGAGGGCAACAAGAGTATTTCGAGCGTCTTGGTAAGCCCTATTTACCTATTTTTGAAAAGGCTAAAAAACTTGCTATGGGTACCAATATGGTGATGATTGGTGATCAATTAGTTACCGACATTAAAGGAGCAAATAATGCTGGTATTGATAGTGTATTGATTGGGACTGGGATCACTTCTCTGCAACAGGGACAAATTTCGGCTATAAAACCTACTTATTTTATAGAAAGCTTTCTGAAGTAGGTTTTTAAATCCAGTTTTCGATAGCATGTGAATAGATAAAATAAGAGTCAACACTTACTTCGTTCTGTTGGGGTGACAAATAGCCAGGAGATCCCTCGAATCGCTTCACTCCGTCGGGAAGAAAACAGCCACCACAGTCGCTTCGCTCCGGAAGACTACTATCATTTCGACTAATTTTTACGAATAGCTTCATGCATATAAAATGGAGTGAGAAGCTTCTAAGCATTTCCCTTTACCGGGATAACTTTGAATGTTAGTCCATATATTATATTCGGAATAAATTTCTAAGAATGCTTTGTTTAGTCGCATATAAGTAAGGGTCATACATTTAGCTCAGTTGAAGCTTTTGAAAAAATATATTAAGGGTTGAATACATTTTTCATGGAAGTCCAGGTCTCGTCATGGTCCTAACAATTTCCACTACCTATAAAGGAAAACGGTATGAAATTTACTCTCAACTCTTGTTTTTTACTGGGGCTTGCTTTAGTTCCACAACTAAGTATGGCAGGGATGTTTGCAAAACCACACCTTTTTCTTTTTGAAAACCACGGGATCAAAGTTAATCAACTAGAAAAATCCACCCATTATAACCAAGATTTTGTGAAAAGACTTTTGACAGATGATCTAAGAGACGATAAATATGACTACCTTCTTGGTGAAGGTGGTTGCTATCCTGATTATCAGTTTTGTGCGGTTGATGTGACTCCCTGTGAGCCAATTCTTACACCTGATGATTCGTGTAGCGTTAGTAGCGATACCTTAACTTCATCTGTTTCATCTTCTTCATCTTCAGATGATATTGGCGAATTTAATATAAAAGACCGTAAGCTTATTAACGAATTATTAGCATTCGAAGACAACCAAGAATGGGAAGGATATCATCTTAGAAAAGCAATCAAAAGATACAAACATAATTGGAATCCTGGAGTACGATTTCATGTAAAAAAAGCCTGTTTTTATGCAGAACGCAGCAAGAACAACCTTGATAAAGCAATCCACTCAGGCATGGTAAATGGTTCCTTGGCTGAATCAGGATTCTTTAGTTTATTTATGGCTGCTGATGCTCTTGAAAAGCATCGCTTAATGTTATGTGAATACGATAAATCAGTTTATCTTTATGAGTTCATTCCAAGAAATTCCCAAAACTTAGAATATGTTGAAGATTATATTAGTAATTTTGAAAGTTCACTATTGTCAGTTAGTTCTGAAGTGGTAAATAATGAAGGTTTCGCGCCTGAACTCAGTGTCATGTCAGCTAGGGACAATGTTCAAAGCCTAGGTGGTATGCTAACTGATTTGCAAACACAGCGTAAAGCTTGTGAAGTTTATGGTAAAGGAGAATCTTTACTTGAAATTGCTTTGATGGAAAAAGGGGCATCAAACACTGTAGAGCATTGTTCGCAAATTTGTGAGGTTCGTGAGCACTCTTGTGCAAATGCTCGGAGTCTTCAGTATTCAGCTTGTATGCAGGTTAAGGGACTCTATAATGATGCCTTAGCAACTGAACTTAAAAATCGTCAACTAATGAATGAAGGACAAGAATATATTTCTAGCAGCCATATTGATAAACTCAAGGTAAGCTTACTAGATATTCGTAACCTTGTTGGGTGTAACTAAGAAATACACCAGATAGAGCTATTAGCTCCTTTTCAGGGTTAAAGCAAGTTCAGGAAGAAGATGCTACCTTGGAATTATTGTAATGAGATAAAGAGTCTTGACGCATTTGTTCTTCAACATCAATTTTTTTACAGAACAGTGCAGTCTCTTTGATTATTACTTTTCTCAAGGCTAGGAGTCCTAGTAAATTGGGCACCATCATAAGACCATTGGTTATATCAGCAATGGTCCATACTGACTCTAAATCAAGTGTAGCAGCTGGAACCATACAGAGTACATAAACAAAGCGATAAGGCAGGATTAGCTTTGATCCGCCTATATATTCCAGGCATTTTTCCCCATAATAAGCCCAACCAAGGATAGTAGAATAAGCAAAGAAAATCAGACCGAAAGAGACTACAAAACCACCTCCCGGAATCTGGCTTTCAAATGCCTTCATCGCCATGGGTGCGCCGTTAAGCTGTTGACCAGTAATGGGGTCAATGCTGCCCATTACTCCGGTAACACCGATAACGAGGCCAGTGACGCTGCATACTATGATCGTGGAAATGAATGCACTCGTCATAGAGATCATTCCTTGAGTACCAGCTTCTTTCGTCTTAGCAGCAGCTGATGCGATTGAAGAAGTGCCCAAACCGGCTTCATTGGAAAAAATACCACGAGCTATGCCACTTTGGATTGTAAGGCTGACTCCTGCTCCTAAAAACCCTCCACTAGCAGCCTCTCCGGAAAAGGCGCAACTCACAATATATGCCAAGGTGCCCGGTATTTCTTCAAGATTGATGAAGATAATTATAAGGCCTCCAGCAAGGTAAAGACTTGCCATGAGTGGTACAAAGATTTCAGCAACCCTACCTATTGATTTAACTCCACCTAAAAGTACGATACTGGTTATCAATGCGAGGGCTAATCCCGTGTTGATGCGAGGGATGTCAAATAGGTACCCCATAGCATCAGCAACCGAATTGACTTGGACCATATTTCCCGTACCAAGCGTGGCAAAAACGCCAAATATTGCGAAGCTGAGGGCCATTCGGTGCCAACCTAATCCGCGAGAAATGTAGTACATAGGGCCGCCACTCATTTCCCCTTTAGAGTTCTTAATACGAAATTTTACAGCTAGCAAAGCCTCAGAGTATTTAAGGATCATGCCAAGTAAGGCTATGACCCACATCCAAAATAAAGCACCCATTCCACCCGTTGCCAGAGCTGTAGCAACCCCGGCTATGTTTCCAGTTCCAATTGCTGCTGCAAGCGAGGTCATAAGTGCTTGAAAGTTGGTTATATCTCCTGCAGTACTGGTATCAGCTTGATCGCGTTTAAGAGCTGTTTTCAATGAATATACTAGGTAACGTAGCTGCAAACCCTTTAAAGTAAAGGTAAAGTATAAAGAAACCAGGCACAAGAACAGCAGAAGTGGAGGAGACCATACAAGAGATTGGATTGATTCAAGGGTAATTCTATTAAACATCGACGATACCAAATCATTGAAAAGATGACTCAAGGTTCTTTTAACTAAGTTAAGAGGGATAAATTTATATGCTATTTGCGAATTTTATGCAAATTTATGTGAGAAAGCTTCAAAAACCTTAGCTTACTAATTAGGTGTGAGTCTGGAGTTCTTCGTGAGAAACAGGTCGGTAAAAAATACTCTCACGGACCTTAACTTAAATGCACTAGAATCTACTTGTAATGGTTCTTAATACCCTTAGTCGTTAAAGCCATTTTTTGGTAGTTTTGTCAAAGCTTGACACTGGAGTAGAATTTGCCCGGTAAAAACTTTGCAGTTCAAAAAGGACAGCTTCTTTTTAAAGAGGGTGATAAGTCAGACGGAATGTTTTTGCTCCGTGCGGGCGAGTTGTTAGTTTTTTTAGAAAAAGATGGTGAAGAAATTCAACTAGCAAAAATAGCACCTGGTGGGATGATTGGTGAAATGGCTTTGTTTGATAGTCAGCCTAGATCGGCATCGGTCAAGGCTTCACAACGAAGTGATGTTACCCATATTACTCAGGCTGACTTTAACAAGTTGATGAAGCAAATTCCCAAGTGGTTTACTTCTCTGATGGGAACTCTTTCTAACCGTCTGCGTACAACCAACCACCGGGTTCAAGAATTAACCGAAAAAATTGAAGAGTTGCAAATATCAAATTCGCCAGAAATTTTAGCTTTAAAGCGATCTTTTGTGATCTTAAAGCTTGCAAATGAAGTCTGGCAGTTAAAAGGTGAAAAAGTTGGAAAATCATCAAGAGGATACCAGCACTTTGTCATTGACAAGGCAGCTGTTACCAATCATATCAGCCAAAAAATGCAGTTTAATCCGAAAGAATTGTCTCTAATAATGCGAGGTTTGGAAAAGGCAAAAATAGCATTTGAAAAAGGAGCGAAGCTATGTGCTGAACACAAATCAAATGTTGGTAGGTTCACTACTTTTCTAGGTTGTTATTTAGATAGGTTAAAATATCCGAGTATCCCTATTGAAGTGAAGGCAATCTTATTGGAGATTCATCACTTGAGCAATGAGGTTGCCTATGACCCCTTTTCAGTCACTACCCAGTCCTTGAAGGAAGCTGCCTCGAAACACCTTAGACCAAATGTTGCTGAGTGGGATAAATATTTTTCTTACTTGCAGATTTTTGACGACGAGTTGCGCTTGGTTAAGGTCGAGAACGGAGCTGGTTTTAAGGTTCATAAGAAGAATATTAACGACGCTCAATTTTTCGTTAACGGAATTACTGAACTGGTTAAATCAGTGTTAGGAACTTAAGTTTCCCTCTACATTTTTTTGTTTTTTTATTTACTTACCTAGGATTCTTTAAGTATTGAGCGCTAAGCTGAGCTCGGTCTATTGATCTCTTTTTTTCATTGCAAGTAGACTCAGTTTCGAATAGTTTTTGCCCAAAAGCTTATCTGGGTCTAAAGACTTATGACTGTCTGCCTAAAGCGAAATAAAACAAGGAATATAGCATGTTAGATCAAAATGTAAAAAACAAAATCGAATCTTCTATTAATGGCAGTAAGGTCATGCTCTACATGAAAGGCGAAAAATCTGAGCCAATGTGTGGATTTTCAGCCCAGGTGATCCATATCCTAAATAGTTATGGTGTTGAATTTAAAAGTGAAAATGTCCTAGCTGACTGGGATCTGAGAGAAGGTGTGAAGGAGTACTCAAGTTGGCCGACTATTCCTCAGCTCTATGTAGACGGTAAATTTATCGGTGGTTGTGATATAGTCATGGAACTTCACCGCAAAGGTGAGTTAGAACCTATTCTAAAAGCGTGATTGGCTCCTCCTATTCGTGGTGATTGACCGGGAGCCAATGGCTCAATGAATAGGAAGGTATGATGAGCATCGACACAAAGTTCTACACAACAGCAGTCCATGGAGGCGCCGAGCCTGAGCCAATTACAGGTGCCATTATGACTCCCATTTTCCAGACCTCAACTTTTGTGCAATCAGCACCTGGAGAGCATAAAGGTTTCGATTATTCACGAGCAGACAATCCCACCCGAGCAGCCTTAGAAACAGCACTGGCCAAGATTGAAGGAGCTCAGTTTGGCTTAGCTTTTTCCTCTGGTCTCGCCGCAGAACAAGCAATCATTCAGACTCTTGAGCCTGGTAGCAGGGTTTTGGTCTGCGACGATGTGTATGGCGGCACCGGGAGGTTATTTCGTAAGCTTTTTGCAAAATATGGAATAGAATTTCAATTTATTGATATGGCTAGCCCTGAAGAAATTAAAAATCAATTGACTCCAAGCACTCGGATGTTGTGGGTGGAGACCCCGACTAATCCGACGCTTAAAATTATTGATATAGAAAAAATGGCAGAAATGGCGCAGTCCGTTGGTGCATTGCTTGTGGTAGATAATACTTTTCCTTCTCCAGCATTTCAGAGCCCTTTGGATCTAGGTGCAGATCTCGTTGTACATAGCACGACAAAGTATATAGGTGGTCACTCTGATTTGATTGGAGGGGCCGTTATGTCAAGATCTAAAGAGTTATTTGAACAACTAAAGTTTATACAGTTCGCTGCTGGTGCGGTACCCGGCCCTTTTGAAAGCTTCCTTTTACATAGGAGCATTAAAACCTTAGCTGTGAGGATGCAGCAGCATGAACGCAATGCTTTTGCAGTTGCAGAATTTTTAAGTTCTCATCCACTCGTTGACCGAGTTTTTTACCCAGGTTTGGAAAGCCACCCTGACCATGAAATTGCTAGGAGGCAAATGAAGGGGTTTTCCGGAATGGTGAGCTTTGACTTAAAAGGCTCCTATGAACAAGTGGTGACTTTCACACAGGGACTTAAGGTTTTCTCTCTTGCTGAGAGCTTGGGAGGGGTAGAGTCTCTTATTAACCATCCAGAACGGATGACCCATGCTTCGGTACCAGAAGCTTTAAGGAAAAAGCTTGGTATTGGTCACAGCTTGTTGAGATTATCTGTTGGGATTGAGTCTAGTGACGATTTAATTGCAGATCTCAAGCAAGCTTTTGCCGTTCTATGAAACAGCTTTTTCAGAGCTAATGGGTATCACTTTAGTCAGCTTGATGATAAAACAAGTATTTTGATTTTTTAAATCAAGGTGTATATTTCCATGGTGATTTATAAGTACTTTTTTAACGAAATCAAGTCCTAATCCTGTTCCATTACCTTTACCTTTAGTGGTAAATCCCTTCTTAAATAAATTTTTAGCTACCTCCTCTGGAATTTTTTTTCCGCTATCTTTGATGATAATAAAAGCGATATTACCTTGAGTAATAGTGGATATTTCGATCCATCTATTATGACTATGTTCGATTGCTTCACAAGCATTACTGATTAGGTTTACAAAAGACATGACTAGTTGGTTTTCATACCCATTTATTTTAAAATCTTTTAAATGGATTTTTAATACTTCGTCTCCAAGTTTACTAAGTCTAGTTGAACATAAGTTGACTGCTTGTTCTAGCAAATAGGAAAAGTTTAACTCTTCTGTTTCCCCATTTTCGTGATACATCATTTTTAGGTAAGTTTGGATGATGGCCTCTATCCGCTCACAGCCATTTAGAATTTTGTGGATATATTTTTGGCTTGCAATTTGTTCTTGGGTTTTTTGGCTTGTTATATTGTTGAGATCTTGACCTTTAGTTAAGGTTTTCTGAAGTAGATGGGTACTGCCTTTAATAAGAGCGATTGGATTGCGCAGGTCGTGGGCGATATTGCCTGCAACATATCCTAGCTCGGCAACTTTTCCAATCTGAATAACTTCACCTTCTAGAGCTTCTATTTTTAGGAAACTTTCTTTTTGAGATAGGTAGGATAAGCGAAGGATTTCTACAAAATAGGAGCAGAATAGTAAAGGGAAAGCGTATCTGATGATTGGAAATGCTAATAATACATCATTGATCATAAATAAGATGTTGCTAACAATACCTACCACCAACATTTTATCTGGATTTTTAAAGGTAAGAATCTTTCTCAGAAAGAGAAAGGAAACAATACTTAGTAACAGTACATTGCTGCAAATTATGAAGAGTCCATAAGCAGTGATGGAAACTTGCTCACCAGTGCCTTGTATATATATACTCTTTGATAAAAAAGGTTTTAGTTCAAAAAGAAAAGCTCTTCCAGTGCTTAAGTAGATGATGATGGATGCAGTTATTAATGTGATGCCTAAGATGATATAGTATTCGATATATTTGAGTGTTTTTGGTCTGAATCCCAAAAAATTTGACATAAGCTTAAAATACAGAATGCATGCCATTGTACTTCCTAACGCTAGACCGTTCCCAAGTAGAACCTCTGTGAAACCATCTTTATTGTAAAGGGCCGCTATGGCAATAAAGCAATTGGTAGAACTAGTGATGCATAGTAAAGCCAGGTGAAGAGGTAGCTTTGCCTTAGTTTTTAAGTATTGAAAGATACTTAGAAAGCCATGATATATAAGGATGCTCGCGGCATTCAAAGTAATAAATTGATATATCAGCAAAATTGTCTGATCAGAACCCATGGTCCATTCTTTAGTTGGTGTACGGCTACTCAAATGATATCGTTCACAATATCTTAAGCCTTGATCAATTGGATTACTGGATGTTGTAAGTGTTTAGAATTATTTGCAAAAAATTCCAGCTTTTTCTAGCTTTTCCTTAATTAGAGACTTAATTGCATCGATGCCTCCGGGATCTTTTTGACTGAAAGGGATGATAATATCAGCGTTGTGTTTAGAAGGTTTTACGTATTTGTAATGCATTGGTCTGACACTTTCTAGGTATTGACTGATGATGCTATCTACTTCTCTACCCCTTAACTCTTGATCCCTTTGTAAACGACGAATAAAACGGATATCATCATCTACGGAGACATAAATCTTGAAATGTAGAAGATTCAAAATATCTTTGTAATATAGGCTAAATATTCCATCAAACAGAATGATTTCCATAGGTTTAAGTGAGACTGTGTCAGAGGTGCGTGTATGACTGCTAAAATCATATGTTGGGCGCTCCACTATTCTACCTGCACTTAGATTTCGAATGTGTTCAAATAAGAGGTGGGTATCAAGAGCATTAGGATGGTCAAAATTGTTTTGCTGACGTTCTTCCTCTGGTAGGTGTGAAAGGTCCTTATAGTAATGATCTTGAGAAATAACCATAATTTTATCTGCGCCGAAATAGCTGAGAAGCGCATCCACGAGGGTGGATTTTCCAGAGCCTGTTCCACCGCCAATACCGATCAAGAAAGGTTTTTTTACCATAGGTCTTGGGCTCCAATTAAAACATTGATTTCTTCATTTAAGCGATACTTTTCTAGTTTATACGATGGAAACCGTGGTGCAATTTTTCAATAAGAGCAACTTTTTTCTTGCTTGCCTCGCAAGTAATTACAACAATACTGTCTTTTCTGATAGTTGTTTGCTCAGAAAAAATATACTAGTTCTCTGCTTTTAAAGGTTCAATTTTTGGTAGGAAGTTAAATCTACATTGCTTTACATAAGGTAGTCGTTGTTATGAGTGAGGAAGATAAAAAGCCAGCACAGCATATTAAATTGACCTCCCATCCAGACAAGTACGGCCCCAAGCCAACGCCTATTATTTGGGGTGAGAGTGATGTAGAGAAGCGGGGTCCCATTATTGCTACAACCACGAATACTGCTCACCGTAATGCGATTGGAACTCATTCGGGGGCATATTCAGTTTACCGCGCATTAGCTATTGCTGCTGGTAGCCTAAGTCCTGAACATAAAGCAGACCTGACTAACACAGCTCCAGCTGAAACAATAGGACCATTCGCAGCATGGTTCGATCCACAGAAAATTGTTTCACTCGATCCTTATGGACATTTAGTTCCATCTTCGTTCGCAGATTATTTTACTAAAGGAATGGATATAAGGCCCACGATTGCAGTTACCAAAGCTCACATTAAAATTCCAGAAATAGAGTTTGCTGTTGAGACTGGACGGCTCAACACAGATGGTAGGGTTTTGAAAGGTAAGGGTGACGCCCAGGTTACTAAAGCAGCGATAGAGCCTGTATGGTACCTTCCTGGACTTGCAGGTCGTTTTGGAATCGAAGAAAGTGAGCTGCGTCGAGTACTATTTGAGCAGACTGCAGGGATGTTTCCCGAGCTAATAACTAGGCCGGATCTACAAGTTTTTCTTCCTCCTATCGGAGGAATGACAGTTTATATTTTTGGAGATATCAAATCGATTCCCGATCCTAGTAAGCCTCTTAACGTAAGGGTGCACGACGAATGTAATGGATCAGATGTGTTTGGTTCAGATATTTGTACTTGCAGGCCTTACCTTGCTCATGGCATCGAACTTTGTATAGACTCTGCTCAGAAGGGTGGTGCAGGGGTTGTGGTATACAACCGTAAAGAAGGAAGAGCATTAGGAGAGGTTACTAAATTTCTGGTCTATAATGCACGAAAACGCCAAGAAGGAGGAGATAGTGCAGATAAGTACTTTGAACGTACAGAATGTGTTGCGGGAGTGCAAGATATGCGTTTTCAGGAGCTTATGCCTGATGTCCTTCATTGGCTAGGGATTACGAAAATTCATCGCATGGCCTCTATGAGCAATATGAAATATGAGGCAATGGTTAAATCGGGGATAGAAATTATCGAAAGGGTTTCTATACCAAGTGAATTAATTCCTAGCGATGCTCAGGTAGAAATTGAAGCGAAAAAAGCCGCAGGATATTTTACCGAATCAGAGGTTCCAGGCGCTGATTCTCTAAAGGATACCAAAGGTAGAAATTTGGATGAATAAGGTGAGCTTATGTCTCAGATCAACCCCCAGCTTTTAAAATATCTAAAGTCCCCCAAGACGATTCGAAGTCACAGCAATTTCGTTTTGGACTTGGCAAAAAATGGAGATACCCTTTACTTTGATTTTCATGCTGAGAAGCTGGAAAAAGCTGTGTCTTATGTTCTTAATGAAATTAAGCGAAATTATCCAGAGGGCAATATTCCCTATCACAGCCGCTTTAGGCATCTAGAAATGGGGGGATATAATAGGCTTAGTTTACTGCAAAAAAATTTTTCGCAGGGAGATAAATATGAGTGGGGTAAAGCCCTATTTGAAATGATATTTATCTCTGTACTTTTGGATGCAGGGGCGGGTGGACAGTGGTCTTATCACTTTATTGAAGAACCGTATAATGAAGTTTTCAGTAGGTCGGAGGGCCTTGCACTAGCCAGCCTGCAAATGTTTAGACAAGGCTATTTTAGCTCTGATCCACAGGATCCGTATCGTGTGGATCATAAAGGTCTCAGTAAAGTCAAGCTTGTTGATTTAAACATGGGCTTTCAGGTTAGAGATGATAACCCTTTGGTAGGTTTAACAGGAAGGCTTGCCCTTCTCCATGGTTTAGGATCTACACTCGCAAATCATCCGCATGGATTGGGCCCGACAGTGAGGCTTGGTGACGTTTATGAACATCTTTATAAAACTGCCATACGGGACGAGGCTGGAACACTAAGTTGCGTTGCCATTTTTGAGTCTGTACTAAGACATTTTGGCGATATTTGGCCAGGAGGCCTTAGTCAGCATGGCTGTAACCTAGGGGATGTTGGTATTCATCCTCTGGTAAAAGGGCCTAATGGAAGTGATACATTTGTTCCGTTTCACAAACTTTCACAATGGCTTAGCTATTCTTTAGCTGAAGCATTCGAGATTGCGGGTCTTAAAATCATTGAGGTAGAGCAATTAACGGGCTTACCTGAGTACCGCAATGGTGGGCTTTTGATAGATCTAGGTTTGTTGAAGATCAAAGATCCAAGTGTTTTGCAAAAGCCCCATAAGCCCCAAAGCGAATTTATTGTGGAGTGGAGAGCTTTGACGGTTGCTATCTTAGATTTGATAGCAGATGGGGTCCGAGAATTCATGGGAAAAACCCAAAGCGAGTTACCCTTAGCTAAGGTTCTACAAGGAGGAACTTGGAGTGCTGGAAGACGCATTGCCAAGAACCTAAGACCAGGTGGTGAACCACCTATCAGAATTGATAGTGACGGAACCGTATTCTAGTGATGTCCTTATTAAATCTTTTGGAGGTCTAATGACTCAGGTAAACGAGATAAAGCATCCCTTGATTCAGCATAAACTGACATTAATGCGTAAAAAAAATACTAGTACTGGTAAATTTCGAACCTTGATGCGAGAAATTTCCATGCTTCTTGGCTATGAGGTTAGCCGTGATATGGCTCTATGTACTGAAAAAATAGAAACTCCCATATCCCCAATGGAAGCTCCGGTTCTTGCAAAAAAGAAGATGGCATTGATTTCTATCTTGCGCGCAGGTCAAGGTATCGTGGATGGGATGCTACAGTTGATGCCCACAGCGAGGGTGGGTCATATTGGTTTATATCGAGATGCTCATGCCAGCAATATTATTGAATACTATTTCAAAGTTCCTGAAGATATCTCTTCTCGTGATGTATTGGTGGTTGACCCAATGCTTGCCACGGGAAAATCTGCTGTGGCTGCAGTGAATCGCATAAAAGAAGTCGGGCCTAAAACAATTAAGTTTGTTTGCTTGCTCTCAGCACCAGAGGGGATAGAGTATTTTCATACTTACCACCCTGATGTCGCCGTTTTTACTGCCGCAATAGATCAAGGTTTAAATGAGAAAAAATATATAGTTCCTGGTATTGGTGATGCCGGCGATAGGCTATTTGGCACTATGTAAAGTGTGAAGAAATATTCAGGAGTACAAATTACAAAGCTCATCACCAATTGCATCCTTTTGCTGATTATCAATTTTGACTTTTTCAAGAAATTTATCAAAATTCACTTGGTTAATACGATGGGGTTCTAGTAGTACCCAGTGGCTGTATGGAAGCGCAATACAAACAATGTCGTGCAATGAGATGGCATCCTCAGAAGGGAGGGAATCTGCTTCAGAATCGAACATGAATCCTCCGCTGACAACTTCATGGCGGTAGTTTTCTGGGCTTTCATTGTGAAAGCGAATAGAACGTAAAGCGTAGGCAGGTAGGCCCCAGGTTACTCCAGCAATCTCACCTAAGAGTGCATGGCTGTAAGCCCCAAACTCTTTTTCTAGGTCACTCCAGCAATCTTTGCACTTTGGATCGCGAGATTTAAGGTATATTTGATCGGTAACTTCTGGAAATAAGATGGCACTGACGACTTTACCAATATTTGCCATACTAGCCGCGAAGTAAGCTTTGTCAGGCAGTTCTTTATCATTTGGTACTAGTTTTTTTGCCAGGTGTTCTGCAACTATGCCAGCTATTGAAGCTTCTTGCCAAAATTCATCCTTGTTGAAGGCTTTGGTCTGGAATATATTTGCTTTTACTCCGGCCATATACACCAGCTCCTTAATTTTCGTATGCCCTACATAAGTGATGGCATGTTGTAGGCTGGTGATGCTAGATCCCGGTGACATACTATTAGCAATATCAACCACATTTAATGCAATTGGAGGCACCATTTTTATAGCTCGCTCAACTGTTGATGAGTCTACATCAGACTTGTTTAGGACCTGCTGAATTTTCATGGTATTAGAAGACACACGAGGAAGGTTTTTTAATTGCGAAACCTGCTTGAAAATATTTGCACTACTTTCGCTGAGATGAAGGCTTGGAGAATACCAATCATGCTTTCCCTTGGGAATCATAATGCATGAGTTGCAGGAGCATTCAAACCACAGATTTTCTTCGCTACAGATTTTAAAGCATGATGTGCCACTTAATAGGTCTTTTTCATTTTCGTATGTTCGTTGACAAGTTCCACATTGTACAATCATAGTTGCTCCTTATTTGCAGCTGGAAACTTTATGACTTAGAAAAGACCTGTTTTCTATTTAACAATGATTGCATACTCTTTGGAAGCAAGTGGGTATCGCGGAAACTGGTCGAAAATATAGAACTATATATAATGACGGAAAAAATCTAAAATTTTTACTGTTGATAACTAGCTACTTTATCGCCAACACTAGAATCACGGTGGATAAGATTGCTTAAGCGATTATTTGGAAAAAGAACTTCGCGAATATTTTTGCGTCCGGTAACGCTGCCTGTGACGAATACCAGCTTTTCTTTTTGATGATTGCTAGATTTTTTTGTTTTAACCATAAATCCAAACCAGCCTTTCTCATTGGCAAACACCACTGACCTAGCTACGAAGTCTACACATTTTTCATCAGCTGGTTCCTCTAGGTATTTGTTAATATACTCACGAATTCTAGTATCATGTTTTTGAAGCTTTTTTCCGTCTGGCGTCGACCAACCAAGGTGGACATAAGACGCTTTAATAAGGCGGCCAAGATTGTAATGAGGGCGAGCTAACATTTTTTCGTCAAGGGTGTTTGCGCCCGCCAAAACTGTTCCACTGCCTCCTAGCATTAAAAAAATTAGTGGCCCTACAATAGTAGGGGCAGTTGCTATAGCACCTACTGTGCTTACTGTTCCGACGGAAAAGGTTATATTACGACTACGACGATAGTTCTTACCCTCAATACCTCCTCTTGCTAGAAAATCCATCACTTTCAGTCCTTCATGTGAAAACTCTAGCTCTGATTGCGACGGGCCATCCATCACTAGTTTATCGGCAGGTTTGATTCCATTTTCAAAGAATTCTAAATCAGGAAGAGGGAGATTGCCTCCAGCAAAAACATAAGAGTTTACCAAAAACAGTAGCATTCCTAGGACAAATTCATTCAAAATTTTCATGGGTTTTTCCTTCATGCTCAATTTTTGCTTTTTAAACATTGGCCTGCATATTGGCGATACAGTGAGTCAATTTATTTATTTTGATGATTGAATGTCAAATTTAAAATAGCTGTAAGTGCATGTTATCATTTATTTTATAACAGAATTAAATCCAATGACTTGTAAGGATCTAGTAATTTCCTGCAGCATTTTTTCACAAGCTTTAAATGCATGGCAGGCTTTTTTTTCTTCATTTCCGCAAACTGTTAAATCTTTTGTATAATGAACATGGTCTAGTGTGAATTCAACCTCACCAAACTTTTTCTTTTGAATTCGATGGTGTTCTAGGAGAGAGTGGAATTTTTTTATCCGAGATATGGGTGGGTTTCACAAAAAAATGGAGAAAATATGGCAAAAATTCTTGCTGTCGATGATTCAAAAACAGTTCGAAATATGATGGGTAATATACTTCGTAATGCAGGTCATGAAGTTATTGCTGCTGAGGATGGAGAAGATGGCATTCAAAAATTGAGAGAGCATCCTGATATACAGATCCTTATTGCGGATATTAATATGCCAAAAATGAATGGATTTGAAATGCTTCAAGCTATGAACGCTTATCGGATGTTGTCGGATGCAAAGACAATATTTGTGACGACTGAGCCAACTCCTGAATTTATTGACAAGATCATGAAGCAAGGTGCATTTGCTTGGATTATGAAACCATTTAAACAGTCTGACCTTTGCGCTGTGGTGGAAAAGGCCCTTAAGGGGAAAGCTTGATCCACTATCTAGTCTTCTTTTGATAATAGAGAAATTGAAGGCTTCGATATGACACTGCTGATTGAAAAATGTGCGGTTAAAATTCCTATGAGAGTCAGTGCTCCTACGCTAATTGAGGGTGTCAAAATGTTTAAGGTAAAAATGTTATCGAAAATGTTGCTTGCAAGTATATAAGTAAGAAGAATTGCACTTACGGCTCCTAAGCTTGAAGCAATCAGGCATAGAAGTCCAAACTCGAAATAAAAGCTGCGTCTCAATAACCAAAATGAAGATCCAAGTATTTTTAATAAGTTTAAATCCCATTGTCTGAGCTTGCCCTGGTAGTGACAAATAGAAAAAAGGATAGTGATGCCGATGATCAAGGAAAGGATTGCCATTAAGTTTAGAATGAGTCCCATTCTTTCTGTAATTGCAATGATTTTTTCAACTAATCTGGCAACGTCTATGATCGATATATTTGGGAAACCCTTAACGAGGTCTACTTGGAGTTGTTTCAAGTCAGTTTTACTGATTTGGGGAACTGAAGCTACCCAAGTTTTTGGAGCTTCATTAAGTACTCCATCTTGAAACTGGATAAAAAAGTTTGGCTGGAAAGATGACCATTTAACTTTTCTTAAGTTTGCGATAGATCCCTCTATTTCTACTCCTTGAATATCAAATTTAAGCACATCTCCAATTTTTAATCCAAGTCTTTGTGCAAAACCCACTTCAACCGATATCTCAACAGGGTCATCATGATTTTCTCTCTTAGTAAATTTTTTGCCTTTTACGATGCTTTCAGAAGAACTAAGGTCTTGTCTATAAGATAAGTTAAACCCTCTGTTTTTCATTCTTTGCTCTTGCTCTTCCTCTCTAGTCATGGGCTCATCGTCTAAATCAGGTTTGGTATATGGTGTGCCGTTTATTGTTTCTAATCTTGCTCTGACGAGTGGAGAAGGACTAGCAAGAGTGCTTCCTTGCGAATTAAGGAACTCAGTTAGGGGGGCTAATTGTTCATCTTGAATGTCGAACATGAAGAAGCTTGGTAGCTCTACAGTTTGCGGAGATTCCAATTCCCCTTGAAGACTCGCTTTAGTCTGATTGACTATATTTAATAGCATCACACCTAGTGAAATTGCTAAAAAAGCGACTAATGAATGAAATGGCTTTCGAGTCAGATATAGGAGAGCCATGCTTGTAGAAAGGTTCTTGATTTTGCTTGGCTTGTTTCCAATGAGCTTTACGATTCCTAAGTAGAGGAAAGTAAAAACTAAGCCTGCTCCGACAAAGCCAAAGGCGAAGGCACTTCCTACTAACCATGAATTGGCCTGCCAAATAGCAAGCCCCCAATAGCACAGGAAAGCAGGGAGAAAGCTAATAAAATCTGCAGGAGAGAAAGGAATAGAAAGATTAGCATGTTCCTGGAAAAGCACAGCAGGTTTCAGTGTGTGAATTTTACGGATGAGTGGATAGCATATTAACAAGGTTCCAATAATACTCATTAAAAAACTGAGCAGAATCGTATGTGTCGAAATACTAGGTGAGATGGCTGCATCAAATAGGGTAGCAAATAAACTTGGAAATAAGGGGATGAAGGAATAGGCGATAAAAAGGCTAAAACATGCTGCACATATTCCTAGGAAGCAGATTTGCAGAATGAAAATACCTGCGACCTCTTTGGGGCTTAGTCCTAAAGTTAATAATATTGTCAGATCTTTTAGCCGTTTTGCAAAGTAGCTGAAGTAAAAATATGCCACCCCTAATGCAGCAAGGAAGAAGCCTGCGAGTGCCACAAGGCCTAGATAATCCATGAGATAAGATATGAGCCTTCCTGTATTTTCTCCTTTGTTTTCATGGGAACTGACTCTGATACCAGGGGCATTCAAGGACAAATTTAATTGGTCAGCATAGTCTTCTGATGAGGCATCTTTAGGGAGTTTAAAAAAGATAGTGTTCCATAGTGTACTGCCTTTTTGGACTAAACTTGTTTGCTCAACAAAGGGAAGTCCTAAATACAACTTCGGTGCAAAAGATATTCCAGAAAAGTTGACTGCGACATCATCTAAAATAACATCGGCAATTTTGAACTCTTGTGAGCCGATTTTTAGTTTGTCGCCAATTTTTAGTTTTAGCTGGTCTAGAATTTCTTGATAGACCCAAACCTGGGGAGTATTCAATATTTCTTTTTTAGAGCTCGAACCAATCAGTCCATTATTTTTTAAGTTAATTTTCCCGTAAAAAGGAAATGCTTGGTCGATTACTTTTATATTCACAAGTCTGGATAAATCCTTGCTTGCCACCATGGAATATAGACTAATAACGCTTGTTTTGAGGCTCCCTTTAGGAAGCACTTTTTCACTTATTTCATGCTCTTGAGGAGTCAGCATTCTACGGGTAGAAACGGAAATATCTGCCGTTAATAATTCTTTTGAATTTTCTTTAAGGTGGTTGCGAAAAGAGTTCTTGAACCCATCAAGTGATATAAAACCTATCAGACCTAATGAAACATTTAAGACAAAAAAAAGTGAGAATTTTTTGTGCCCAAGAATTTCTTGTTTAGCTAGTGTGAGCAAAATTGACATTTATATACCCTCCTCAAGTTTCCCTGATTTTAAGCGAAGCTTTCTATCGCACTGTTCAGCTAATGTTGGATTATGGGTTACTAGAATGAGGGTCATTTGCTGTTCCTTAATCATATCGAAAAGCATATCCATCACTTGAGTGCCGGTTTCTTGATCGAGGTTGCCACTGGGTTCGTCAGCCAATATTAATTTAGGTTTAGCAACAAAAGCACGAGCTATGGCTACTCTTTGTTGTTCCCCTCCACTGAGTTGGTAAGGGAAGTGTTCTTGCCTTTGGTCTAAGCCTACCATTTTTAAGGCTTGCTCTGCTTCTTGCTCTACGCCTTCATGAGCGGCTATTCTAAGTGGCAAGGCTACGTTTTCCAAAGCTGTGAGGTGCTTCATAAGGTGAAAATGCTGAAAAACGATGCCCATGGTTTTGCCGCGAAATTTACTTAAGGTCGCCTCATCCATATCTTGGATTGCTTGTTCACTGATTGTAATTTGTCCTTTTTCAGGCTTGTCTAAGCCAGCAAGTAGTGAAAGAAGGGTAGACTTGCCGCTGCCAGATTGGCCCAATATTGCAATCGTTTCCGCTTTTTTTACCTCTAAATTGAGCTCAGTTAGCACTTGGATTGTTTGTCCTGCCTGTTTGTATGTCTTGTTGACCTGCTTTAAGCTTAAAAAACTCATTGATACTGTCCTTAATGTTTATATTTTTTTTAATTTAAGAGTTGACGTAGATATGGCCACATTTCTTCTGCTATGACTTTGTGTCCTGCTTCATTGGGATGGATTCCATCACTTTGATTTAACTTGGGCTCACCTGCTACGCCTTTCAGTAAGAAAGGCATCAATGGAATTTGATATTTTGCCGCTAGTTCTGGAAATATTTTAGCAAACTCTTTGGTATACTGTTTCCCATAATTTGGTGGCATCATCATCCCTGCTAATAGAATCTTTAGATCAGACTCCTTTGCTAAGTTGATAATTTCTTCTAAGTTGTCTTTAGTTTTGTCTACTTTGGTTCCTCTTAAACCGTCATTAGCACCTAGAGCAATAATTATAAACTTTGGCTTTCCCTTTAACTGCCATTTTAGACGAGATAGCCCACTGGCAGTGGTTGAGCCACTGATACCCCCATTGATGATATTATATGAATCAAGCTTTGCATCCTTGAGTTTTGTTGCGAGGAGAGCAGGATATGCTTGGGATTTATTAACACCATAACCAGCTGTTATAGAATCTCCAAGGAATATGATTTTAGATATTTTTTTTTTTTCTATCTGCTGCGCTATAAGTGAACTCGTTGGCGAAATAATTTGGCCTAAAGCCGTAATAAGAGCAAAAATAACAAAAACTATTAACCCATTTAGGTGGTGATAACTCCTGACCATGCTGCCAAATCCTTTGCCATTAAGTAGCGAAAAAAAATTAAGAATATTTTAACTGGCTCTATCTTAACATAATATAAATTCCCCCAATATTCGTAGCTTTTTAAATCTGCCAATCATGTTACTGATTATACCAATATTCTTAGGTTTCTTTGAATTTTTTGATCGATCATAGCTCAGATATTTGAGACTTTTATTCTCGGAACAAGTTTATGGATAACTTGATGAAAACCTATTCAATTTAGAGTATACCAGTCTCCAAGCGAGGTGATCTCACAGAAAAATAAAGGGTTAGTAAAAATGAATTTCATAAAAAAATGCACCCAGATTTATTTTCTACTTTTTTTGCAGTTAGGATTGGCCTATCAGGGGTATTCCAAAGATATCTATATCTTCTGTTATTTGAAGAACTCTTTTTCCGACTATAAAAGATTTGCACAACCTATCTTAACCGAAAATGATGAACCAATAATAATAGATGGAAAATATGATGATATTCTTCGTGAATATATCATAGCTGAGACTAAATATGATGAATTTTACAACTATTGTTCTACTCTTGTGGGGAGCATATTTGTAGATTTGAAAGGAATCAGCACGAGTACCTCCAATCCTACTTTTTTATTTTCGTTGGGACCACAGGGGCTTAGTAATAAGTCAAAATATAAAAATAGATTTTCCCAATTTTTTTCGGGTTTTTCGAGTTCGCACCAGAGTTTGGAAAGGCTCTACAAGAAAAGTTTTAAAGGTATAGCTCAAATTTATGGTAAAAATTTTGATGCTGATCATCTGGATGCGCAACATAGCTTCGATAAATTGACTAAGATTTATAAACATTTACCAATGGTTCAAGAATATTTAATCGATGAAGATCCAGAATTACGAGCTATTCGTCAGCAGTTCAGTCTAATACCAACAAGTTCAAGCAACAGAGAACTTTTCATAAGTCAACAGGTCTTTAAGGATTTTTCGAGATTTCATGTCAGCATTTTTGCTGATGGGCAAAGACTTTATCATAATGGGAGCTTAGATAAGGCCAATGATCTTGGTCTTGAGCAAGCATTCGATGTATTGGAACAATTTTATAATAAGCAACTCGACATTCCACTGCGGGAATTAAGGGGAAATATAGGCTTAGCTTTTCACACTCGCACTCATGGATTTGATAATCAATCTGTAGACCTTATAGAACATTTTCTCGGCTTTGGAAAAAATATGGATTTTAAGATTGGGAATAGCACTCATTCAATTCATTTGCTTGAGTTGGATTCAACTTCGATTAATATGAAGACCCAAACGGAATTGGAGCTATCGGCCCCTGATCTTAAGGAGAATGCTTCCATACAAATTGGCAGATTTTTAGTGATAAGGTCGATGAATTTTGATATGCTTACTGGCCGCTGTGGAGAGCAGCGAGTTACTATTAGAAAGAAGCCAAACTAAAAATATACAATCTTGTTTGTGAATAGACAGAAATATGAGCACTTTAATTTACTATCTCAGGCATGCTCAAAGCCTACATGACTCATCAAAAAAAACTGGTGATTGGCATTTAACAGAGCATGGTTATAAGCAGGCTAATAAACTAGCAGATATCTTGGCTCAAATTAATTTTGCAGAAATATATTCCAGCCCTTATTTGAGATGCCTTGAAACCATTGCCCCCTATTGCAAGAAGAATAAGCTAGATTACCAATGCCTTGATCAGCTAAAGGAAAGACAGCTAGTCCTTTCTTATAATAAAAAAAACTATCAGGAAATTCATAGAAAATCTTGGATATATTTCAGCTTTTCATTGCCAGGATGTGAGTCTTCAAAGAGTGCCCAAGAGCGTATTCTTGCCACTCTTAAGCACATCGCTGCCGTGCATACAGGAAAGCAAGTTCTAGTTTCGGGTCATGGACAATTGTTAGCACTGGCCCTTAATTATTTAAATAAAAGTTTTGGTTTTAATGAGCAGCGTACCCTGCTGAATCCTGACTTGAAAATTTTCAAGTTTCAGGATGATTTTCTTGAGGTGTATGAAGACCCAATGCAATTGGATCAGGAAATTAGAAAGATTGCGGTGCCACCTGTGAGGTTTTAATTCTGCCAACTTGATCTTATTTTTGAAACATGCTGTAATGCTCATGGCTAATTGGCCAATTGTAAAAATTCAATATGCTCAGGCTGTTTTGGGAATGAACGCTATGTTTCCATTCACATTCATTGCTGTATCGATCTTAGCACAGAGCTTTTTGTCGGTTTCGCCTTTTGCTTTTCAGATGGATTTTTCCAGGCTCATTAGTTTAAAAGGGAATGAAGAAATGGAATCTAATCCTCTAAGATTTTGTTCTTCCGCACCAGTTTTTAATAGGGTTTTCGCTGATAATTTTTTGCAAATTCCTATTTCAGGAAAATTTAATCCATTAATCCAAAAAAATCCCTATCCAGTGCAGACACTAAAGCAAGCTCGTTCAAAAAAAAGTACTCATATGGGCCTTGCAACCTTATATGGAAGGCAGATTGTTGCTACGATAGGGATTCCTGGTAGTGATAGCATGGATGAGAAAACGATTGTGTCATTATTGAAGAGCAGTTATTTAGATTCGATTGACAAAGTCCATCAGGTTTTAGAACAATCTCCAGGTACATCTCACAGATTGAATCAGATAAAGCAGCAGCTCTCGGGAATGATTTCAAGGTTTGCAGGTAGGCCACCATCGGCTGAACAAGTTCTGCAGCTAACAGATTATTGGACAAAAATAGCTTTTTTAAATCAGCTTCCTGGACTTGATAAAGAAGGTTTTAAGAAAGTCTTGCTAGGAATTACTTACAAAATAGTAGTAAAGGAAAAAAGCCCCGGAGTTGAGCGTATTAATGTGATGAAGTTAAAAACTTGGCTCGCTGTTACCATGCCGATTCTTGTTCAAACGGATTTTGATCTAAACTCTTTAAAAAAAAGGATTGGAGATTACCATACTAGCCTGCAGTGGCGAAGTGAGCTTCATTTAAATAGTTTTGCTAAACATAGTGCCAGGCGTATTTATCGTAACTGGCTTAATTCTACGGTAATTGCCGAAACATTGGATGAAAACGGGGAAGCTATTGAAACTGAAATGATCGAACAATCATCCTCTGGGGTGTTAAATTTTGCTTCATTTGATGCTAGGGGAGTCTTCAGTCCATTTGGAATGATTCGCAATCATCGAGGAGAAAGTGCTATAAGACTTGCTCCAGATGTCTGCTACGGCTGTCATTATAATCTCAAGACTGGAAAATTTAACGTATTAAGGCCAAGTTTTTCTGATCTTAACCTAAGGGATAGTGATTTTGCCAATGAAACTTTAATCAAAAATAGAGAACTCTTTGCTACACCTGGTGAGAGGATTATTTTGCACAAATATATCTAATTCTTCATCTTCTACTTATTCACTATTCTTGACAGCTTAAAGCATTTATCCTCTCAAGCCGATATCATATTTATACAGGCTTTATTTATGTAATAAAGCTTTTTGTCTTCAAAACTATCGCAGGGTAGGTAAAATTGAAAACTATTCCTTTGCCAAAAAATGAAGAGCTGCGGCTTAAATCACTGTATGACTTGTTTATCCTGGATACAGATATTGAAAAAGAATATCAGCATCTTGCGGAGCTAGCAGCGAATATACTAGAAACGCCTATTAGTTTAATGAGCCTAATTGATAAAAACAGGCAGTGGTTTAAGGCTAAAACTGGTGTGGACCTGGTTGAAACACCAAGAGAAATCTCTTTTTGTACTCATACAATACTAAAGAATGAGCCTCTCATAGTTACCGATATGAAAAAGGACACTAGGTTTTCTAATAATCCATTTGTTGTTAATGAGCCAAATGTTAAGTTTTATGCAGGGGTGCCCATTCAATATGAAAGTGGATTAAATCTTGGAACACTTTGTGTTCTTGATGTTAAGGAACGGCAGCCCTCGGATAGACAGATTGATGGTTTGAAAATATTAGCCGAAGCAGTCTCTTCCAACCTTAAACTGCGATTTCAAAACTTTCAAACTATGAAGCAAGAAGAGGAGCTTAGGTTTAATTTTTCTCGGGTCCAAGAGCTTCTTCAAGAGAACCAAGATTTAACTTCAATGTTAATTCACGACTTCAAAAACCCCCTTTCGGTGATTGTAAGTGCCTGCAATATGGTTGGAAAGAAGAAGGATCCAGAAAAATATATCGAAAAAATATCTAACTCGGCCATTAGAATCGGTCAAATGATTGAGAAATATTTAGGAGCAGATGGGGATCAGCTTTTTACCGATCAGCTAAAATTAGAGTCAGTAAATATAAGAGAATTTTTAGAGACACTGATCCAAAGTTTAAGCAATGAAGAATGTTTGCCAATGGAGATAGGCGTTATTCAAGCAGAAAAAGTAGTCTTAGATAACGATCTCATCAGTAGAACCCTTGAAAACCTCATTTCAAACGCTAATAAATATGCGCCAATGAGCAACAAAATTCAAATTGACTGTTTAGATGAGCCCTCTAAAAATTGTGTTGTTTTTAAAGTTAAGGACCAAGGCCCTGGTATCCCCAATCACTTTAAACAAAAAGTTTTCATCAAGAATTTCAAATTAGATAAACTCACGAATGAAGTGAGTGGAAGTAGCCAAGGTTTAGGTCTCGCTTTTTGTCAGAAGGTTATCGAAGCTCACCAAGGATTGATTTGGGTCGAAGACAACCATCCCAGCGGATCAAGCTTTTGTTTTAGAGTTTCTAAAGCCTTAAAACAGTAGAAAACAAAGCTTGAGTTGCGAATAAGCTTACTTCCAAAATCCATCAATGAAATTTAGTATTAAATTCTATGGTTATTAATGATAAAATCAAGAGATTTACTTACCTGAAGGTCTAAGCGATGCCAAAAATACTTATAGTCGATGACTCTGCTCCTATGAGAGCAAGTATGCGAACGATGCTTGAAGCAATTGGTCATGAGGTTATAGAAGCTGGTGATGGTAGTGAGGGTTTAAGGAAACTTAAACAAAGTACCGATTGTGAGTTAGCATTTGTTGACGTAAATATGCCAGTTATGGATGGGCTAACCATGATTCAGACAGTCATAGTTAATGAGTATGGTTCCTACCCTGATATCCCTTTTGTAGTATTAACTACCGAGGATAACCCACAGGCCATAAGTATAGCCAAAGTCGCAGGGGTCAAAGGATGGTGTATTAAACCCATTAAACAAGATGTGGTTGAGAAGCTGGTTTCACATATTCTTTCAAAGCAAAAATAACATCCTATGTTTGTTGCCAAGAACCTCGCCAGTCGGTGATAGGTTTATGAACTTGATAAATCCTCTTAGTAACAAAATTTTCAACAGCAATTGCACGAGCATTGACATCGTGAGGTTTACTTTGTGCTAAGGTTTCACTGCGCCCTTTTGGGCAAAAGTAAGGATCAAAGCCGAACCCCTCATCGCCCTGAGGTTTGACAATAAGGCCATGTACTTCACCTTTGTAGATATTGACCTTTTGATCCTTCTTATGACCTAGAAGTACGGTCCAAGTAGCTCTTTTTCCTAGATGCAATTGAAGATTGTTTAGGAGCCAGCGTATATTGACGCCAATTTTTGTTCCTTCAACATCTAAGCTGGTATCGTCAACAAGGCAATTCTCATCTAAGGAACTCGCTTTATGGACTATGACACTCATTGGGTCTGCATCAATTTCCGGTAAATCGAGTGTACCTGACTTCAAGCTCAGGCCGTGGAGGGCAAAGAGCTTTTCAAATTCAGCTAACTTTCCTTTGTTGCTAGTATTCAAATAAAAATCCATAAATAGGTTCTCAATTTTTGAAGTTGTTTGGAAGCCCAGTCCAACACTCTTGATAGTTTTGTTGTAAGAGGTGGGTATCTAGTGCAAATCTTGTTGGTTGCCAAATAAGCTTGCTTTCAAACATAAATGCTAGAGTATCTTGATAATTTTCAGGTTTCAAATCTGCTGCAGTGGCAGCTAGGAAAGCGTCACGGTCTGGTCCATGAGGTGCCATACAATTGTGTAGGGACCCTCCTCCAGGGACAAAACCACCAGGTTTAGCATCATAAGTTCCATAAATGAGACCCATATATTCGCTCATAATGTTGCGATGGTAGTAAGGAGGTCTAAACGTGTCTTCAGCAACCATCCAGCGTTGAGGGAAGATCACAAAATCTATATTAGCGATACCTGGGGAGTCAGTTTGAGATGTAAGAACAGTAAAAATAGAAGGGTCAGGATGGTCAAAACTTATAGATCCCATAGTATTGAATAAGCGTAGGTCATAGCGATAGGGAGCATAATTTCCATGCCAGGCAACCACATCTAGCGGATGATGATTCTGAAAGCTTAGCCACATTTGCCCCTGATATTTGCAGATAATCTGAAAATCACCACTTGTGTCAAAATATTCGGCCTTTGGGTACTCAAAGTCGCGGGGATTTGCTAGACCATTTGCGCCAATGGGACCTAGTTCAGGTAAATGAAATGGTTGGCCAAAGTTTTCCAATAAGTAGCCCCTTGCATGCCTTCCTGTAGGATTTACCTGGAATTTAATTCCTCTAGGAAGACAGGCAATGAACCCTGGTACTAGATCGAGGCTACCAAGCTCTGTAACAATGGAAAGAGCTCCATCCTGTGGTACCACTAGAAGCTCTGCATCGCAGTTGTAAAAAAAACGGTTATCCATTGACTTAGTGCAGGCGTACAGGTGGATAGCTCCACCAGCAAAGGCTTGAGGGCTTCCAATTCCTAACCAACTTATACAACCATCAATAAAATCCAGTTTTTCTTGAGGTAACGGCAAAGGATCCCAACGCATTTGGTTTGGAGAGCTTGGTTCACAATTTGCAAATGGTGGCGATGAAAATAGCTTCATAGGTAGATGGGAGAACTTGCCTTGGCTGACTGAAGGTTGTATGCGATAAAGCCAAGTTCTGAAGTTTTGCGACCTAGGGCGGGTGAAGGCTGTTCCACTAAGCTGCTCCGTATAAAGTCCTAAAGGCGGTTTTTGGGGAGCATTTTTTCCCTTGGGAAGAGCTCCTTCCATGGCCTCAGTTTCAAAATAACTCGCAAATCCGCTTGCATATTCATGTTTTTTCGACATAAGTTCTCCTATTCTCCCTTGAGCTGCTTTCAGGTTCACTTATGTTGCATGGTATTATTGAAGTCATCAGTTCCTAGCAACGCGAAAATGAGCCCAGGTTAACACCTACTAGGACAATAAGATTTTGCAATAGATAAATTCTAACGAAGAGAAAAAATAATATTTGGTGGGATTTTCTGAAGAAGAATAGTTGAGTCTTGATAGTACTCCATGTCCGCTAGGACATATTTTTTTGCTACTTATTTAGATATTTATAGAGTTTATCTGGAACTTCATCTAACGATATGACCTCGTTAGCCGCGCCTAGTTTAATCGCTTCTTTTGGCATTCCAAAAACTACCGAACTTTGTTCATCCTGAGCGAAGTTATAGGATCCAGCTTGCTTCATTTCAACGAGTCCTTTTGCTCCGTCTTTACCCATGCCCGTCAATATGACCCCTATGGCATCCTTACCTACCACTTTAGCCATTGATTCGAACAAGACATCAGCAGATGGAATATGCCTGTTTACAGCTGCACCTTCGGTAACATGTGCAACTAACTTACCTTCCTTACTTCTAGCTATTTTTAAGTGTTTTCCCCCAGGAGCAATAATAACTTTACCCCACTCGATCGGAGTGCCGTGTTCTGCTTCAGAAACTTCTAATAAGCATCCTTCGTTAAGTCTATTAGCTAAGAGTTTTGAAAAGTAGCTGGGAATGTGTTGGACAATCAGTATGGGAGGAAATGACTTGGGCAGTTTGCTTAGAACTTTAGCAAGAGCAACAGTTCCCCCGGTGGAAGATCCAATAGCAATAATAGACTTGCTTCTGCGTTTTATTTCTATATTGTTCGCAGTTGGAGAAGTAAAGCTGGTTTTTTTTATGAGAGATTTTTTAATCTTTTGAGCACTAGTGATTTTATCACGGAGAACTTGGGCGAAATCATCGAATGATTTTAATTCTGGCTTTTGAATAAAGTCAATGGCTCCGAGCTCCATTGATTTTAGTGATAGCATCCCATCTTCATTATTTGCTGCACTGACCATGATTACAGGTAGTTTCCGCTTGGGTATTAGAGTTTCAAGGTACTCGATTCCTGAGACATTAGGCATATTGATATCAAGGGTTATAACATCTGGCTCTAAATTTGACATCAGCTTTTCTGCTTCTAATGGGTCATTTGCGACCCCAAATACTTCCATTTTGGGGTCGTCCTCAATGGCTTTTACAAGAGTTTTTTGAATAACTTTGGAATCATCAACGATTAGAACAGATATTTTTCCTTGGGGCCTGACTGATTGATCGGAGGAGGAATTTGTTAATCTCGAACTGTTTATGTTTGATGGCAATTCGTAAACAGATTGAGAAACCTTCTTAAGTTTATGGCTGGTGACATCTAGGTTTTCGCATAGACCGCTGATTATAAAACCTTTAGGGTCAAGTTGTGATTTTAATTTTGTAACTACTCGACGAATAGTACTTTCATCGAAATAAATTAAAATATTTCGAACAAAAACAAAGTTAAACTTCATAGGAATTGACAGGTTAAAATCGCAGATATTATGTTTGCGGAATTTAATTTTAGAGGCTAGTTGTGGGCTAGCACGGTAGAAACCTGCATTCTTACCACTTCCTCTAAGAAAGTATTTTTTTATGAGGTGATTTGGTACCTCGTTATTAACTGAATTGGCACTATAGACACCACGCTCTCCAGTTTCAAGGGCTTGGGTATCAATGTCGCTTGCTAAAATTCTAAAGTCAAAGCGGTTTAACTTTTCCGACAGTTCCGAAAGGCAAATTGCAAGTGAATAAGCCTCTTGCCCCGTCGAAGAGGCTACCACCCATACAGTTACAGTTCCTTTAGGTGGAAACTTTTTTAGTTGTTGCTCAATAAAGGTAAAGTGCTCATTTTCTCTGAAAAACTCAGTTTTATTTGTGGTTAAAGCGTTAATGAAGTTTTCTAATTCACCATCGCTATTTCTTAATATAAACTGATGGTATTCATCCCAATTATGGAGGTTGAGCGCTCTTAGTCTCTTTCCAAGTCTAGCTGAAATCAAACTATCCTTAGACTCTCCAAGAGTAATACCAGTTTTATCCTTTAAAATCTTTGAAATTTTTTCGAACTCCTCTCTTTTAATTGGAGGAAGCTCAAATGACGATGGCTTTTTATTAGCTAGTCCCATAGGATTTCCTTTTAAGACGCATATTTTTCTTGGGAAGTGTTCTCAAACGCAGTCCCTTCAAGTGATTTTTCAAGGTCAATTAGTAAGGTTAGGTCGCCTGATTCACTTTTAGCTACTGCAAAAACACCATCGTTGCGGTTTTTTCCACGTTCAAATTCTTCAAAACTGATTTGAGCATCCTCATAGCTAGTAACATCGAGAATTTCATCGACAATTGCTCCTACTAGAAGGTTTCCAACATAAGAAATTATCACACAAGTTTTCTTAGGAACGGCTTGTTCCTCTGGCAACCCCAAACGCAGCCTCATATCAACAATAGAAATAATCTGGCCTCTAACGTTGATGAGTCCTTTATAAAAACTTGGAACCTTAGGGAGTGGAGTGATCATGGGTGGTCTAATGATCTCTTTAACCTTTGCCAAAGGTATCGCATAGTTTTTGTTGTGAAGGCAAAAAATAATAAATCTGCCTTGTCCAATTTTTTCTGATTCAATTGTTTCATTACTCATAGTTTTCATCCGGCTAGTTGGAGCTTAGGGCTCCTTTTATTTCCAGCTATTAGTTTTCTTAGGTCAAGAACTAGTGCTACTTTTCCATCACCTAAAATCGTTCCTCCACAAGACTCTTTGATTTGATTTACTTCTTGAGTTAGTTCTTTCAAAACAATTTGCTCCTGTGAGATAATATCACTCACAAGTAGTGCATATTCCTGGTTTTCAAACCTTGTTATCAGTGCTAGGTGGTAGTTTTTAGACTTTGCATTACCTTTTTCTTTGCGGTAGTTTATAGCAAGTATTTCGCGTAAATCTAGAACGGTTAGTATGCGTTCCTCTAAGCGAATCTTATTGAAATTGGAATCAGCCAGTTTAAGTGTATCTGGTGAAAGAGCTATGGTTTCGTGAAAATCTGAGTTGGGAATTACATACCTTTCGTTATTCACCAAGATAATAGTTCCATTGAACATTGCTAGGCTTTGAGGAACTTTTATAGTAAATTCAGTTCCTTTGTTTTTTTCAGATTTTATTTGGCAAGTACCTTTAAGTTGCTTAAGTTTTTCATTGACTACATCCATTCCCACTCCTCGGCCCGAAATTTCAGTTGCCTCTTGTCGAGTAGAAAATCCTGAGTTAAAAATTAGGTTATAAACCTCATTATCTGACAGGTTACTTGGATCTCCAGTGATTAATCCCGATTTCGTAGCTTTTTCGATGATGGCTTCACGGTCGAGGCCTTTGCCATCGTCCCGTAAAATTATTTCAAATGATCCACCATTGCGCCCAGCACTAAGGATGATAACACCCTCTTTTTGCTTGCCATTTTTCAATCTTGTTTCTTCATCTTCAATCCCATGATCTACCGCATTTCTTACCATATGCGTAAGAGGGTCGACGAGGGAATCTACTATTGATTTATCTAGTTCTGATGACTGTCCTTCCTTAACAAACTTAATAGGTTTACCTGTAATTTTCGCTGTGTCGCGTACAGCCCTTTCTAGCCTTGCATACAAGGGGCTAATGGGAACCATTCGAAGATTCACCATAGTATACCTTAAATCCTGAGTAATTTTCTTCAGAGAGGTGACTGTCTGTTCTATAAACTCTCTTTGGGATTCGAGGTCTTGTTCTAGGATATGATCTAAAGAAGATTGTAAAATAACTTGTTCGCCAAATAGTTCCATTAATTCATCAATGCGATTTAAAGGGATCTTTATGGTTTCAAGGCGCTGTTGGCCTGCTTGGTTCTGTGCTGCTGTTTGCTTTGGTTTTGGTGCAGCTGGTTTTTGAACTTTTGACTCGTTTGGTTTTGTCGCTTCTTTTTTCTTTGGTTTATAGAAAACACCATATGCCTCTGAGTCTGAGGACTCTTCTGAGGGCTCATTCGCACTTTGATCTCTACTTGCTTCCGGCGCATGGCTAGCAGCAGAATCTTCAGTGTTTGCATCTTTAGAGCTTTTTTCATCTTGCATTGAGTCTGTTTGTTGTTTATCGCCTTCACTTGAATGAACTTTTTTAAGTTCCTTACGAAAATTTTCGAGATCTTCCACCATTTCACTAGTTTCGGATTTTGGACCTGAACTTAACTGTACAAAATATGATCTTAGTAGATCACTTGACTCCAAGAGTTTATCTATTAAAGCAGGTGTCGCGTTCATTTCACCTGATCGTAGAAGACTAAGAATATGTTCAATATCATGAGCATAGGATGATAGGCCAGTTAGGCCAATAGTTTTGCTGGAGCCCTTTACATTATGAAAATAACGGAATAATTCGTCAATAACTAGGTTATTGCTAGAGTCTTTTTCAAATATAAGCAAGGTTTGTTCGATATGTTCGACAATATCTCCAAGCTCATCTGTAAATGTCGCTAGCAAATCATTTAGTAAATCGCTTTGATCCATGGACTACAGCTCCTGTTGTTTCCGAAGATACGTCTCGGAGCCTAGTGCTTGTTCATTAAATAGATTATTTTCAGAAATGTGCTAATATCTTGAATATTTTGGAAATATGGGTCGAAAAAGTTTGCAAGTTTGTTCTTTTATCCTCGCATGTTCCATAGATTGCAAGTAATTTTAATTTATAATAAATCAGAACGATTAATTACCAAATTTTACAATTGTTTGATTCTAACGATTATTTTGAAGAAAAATTACAATCCCAACTTTTCTTAGGTGAGTTCAATTGCTTAGATTTTTCCTTCTCAACTTCAGGCTTTAAGGAAATCAGAGCCTCCCAAACATCTTCAATGCTTATCATATCTAAGGTTGGAGACCTCTTTTTACCATACTCCTCGCTTTGAATTGCTTGGTGTTTCGTATTCAAAGGGCACCAGGAGCTTGCTTTTGTGTGACCGTGGAGTTGGAGCGAGCATATATTATTTGCCACAGCTAAATGACTAGGGCCATTAGAATTTCCCACAAATAAGTGATGTTTTGCAATTAAAGCTGCAAGCTCTTTAAAACTTGTAGCAGGAGCCTTATAGGTTTTGACTTTACAATGGCTGATGGCATCATCAATTTCGATTTCTTCACCTGGACCCCATACCCAGGTTACTTTAGCTCCCCAATTAGTGACGAGTCTACGTGCAATTTCACAATACTTCTCAAGTGCCCATTTGCGTATTGGCCTTCTATGGGTTGGGCTTAAAACAACCCGAATTTGTCCAACGTCTCCCGCATGATAGTCAGCTTGAGAGAATAAATTTTGGACGGGACCTAAATGTTTCTGGAACCAGGGGAAGTCTAGTTGGCGACTTTTAGGAGCGAAGCCACAATTTCTCAATAAATTAAACTTTTCATCAACTATATAGGTCTCTTCATCGTTTGCTCGAGGAAAAGTTTGCCTGTATACCCACCTTCGGGAAGAGTCTGTTGAAACCTTCAGCTTAGCTTTGCACATCAGGGTAAATAAGGCACTACGAGGGTCATTCATGAAGTCGATCACTATGTCGAAGGAGTGGGAGCGAATCTGAAGGAATTTTTGTAAAAATTGTCTATAACTGTCTTTTTCATGGTAGCAAATGAGTTCATCTAAATAGGGGTTACCTTCTAACACCTGCTTGCCCATCCTATGACAGAGAAAGGTTATGTGAGCATTTGGCAACTCTCGGCGTACTTCTCGGATACAAGGGGTGCTGAGGATGATGTCCCCTAATTGACGTAATTGGATTAGTAAGACTCTTTGATAATCCGGCAACCTTAACTCCTAGCTCTTTCTTTTTCTTTGTAAAGCGTAGTAAAATAAGATACAAAGTTCATAACTTATTATTTAAATAAAAATCTGTCGATGCTTTCTTATAAACCTGTTGCAATATAGATTGGATAGTTTTTGTGTGTAGGCTTTTTGGTTTTAGATCGATCACTCTTAGCCAAGTTCATAAAAGCCTAATTAGCGCAAATAATGCCCTGGTTCAGCAAAGTTCCAAACACCCAGATGGATGGGGAGTTGCGTATTATGCACTTGAAGTTCCTCATATTATTAAATCCTTAACAGCTGCTATAAATTGCCAGGTTTTTAAAAAAGTTTCAGCCATGGTTTCCTCTTATACGGTACTAGCCCACCTACGTAAAGCAACTGTGGGAGAGATTGATTTGGTCAATACTCACCCTTTTCAGTTGGGTCATTGGACTTTTGCTCATAATGGAAACTGTAAAAATTTCAAAGCAGTCCGCAAAGATATTTATCAAAAGATAGATCTGAATTTGAGGCGCTATATCCTTGGGGAGACAGATAGTGAACTCATTTTTTTCTTGATACTTAGTTTTCTAGCTAAGAAACATGACCTAGACTCAAATATGATAAAGCTCGACCATTTAGCTAAGGCTGTTATGGATGCCAAAAAATTGTTGGTGTCTGTTGCAGGACCCTTACATGCAAATGACGATGGTGATCCTAGTGAACATTTTCTCACTTTTATAATAACCAATGGAAGTATGATGCTGGCTCATCAAGGTGGGAAGACCTTATTCTATAGCACCCATAAAAAACGATGTCCTGATCGAGACCAATGTCCTATGTTTGCAAGCGTCTGTGAGCGAGCTACCCTTAGTGGAAAGGTTCATCATCTCATATTTAGCAGCGAACCTTTGCAAGGCGAAAATGTATGGAATCCCATGAGATTTGAGGAGCTTATTGGGCTGGATGATGCAATGATGCTAAGAAAATTTTAGACAATTTGAGGATTATTTATTTTCAGTGCCTAGTCGAGCCATTTTGGCTAGCTCTTTGATACTAAGTCGACCTACCAGAACAGCCAGTGTATCTTGAGAATCTTGCCAAACAACCATGTTCAGTTGGTCTGTGGCGTATGGTTGATAGACTAAGCCTTCTTCATTTCCTTCTTCTGCATTTGCAAGATTATCGATATTTCCAAAGAGGGTGAAAAAGAAGATTTTTGCAGTCTGGGCTTTTCTGCTGTACTGAACAACGGCTATTTTTGCAACTTCGTAATCAATTATTGATGCACCTTCAGGTAGCCACTTGAGCCCTGTGTTGAGCAAAGAGCGTGGTTTAAATTTTAAGTTGGGAGTATTGCCAAAATATTGATCTATTTCTATCTTCTCTTTACTTGGTAAGTATAGTCTTTCACCTGATTGATCTTCTTCCATAGCCAGTGTTTCATATGAAAGAACATTAAGTGGATCGTTTAATTTTTCTTCTTTATGGGGGGAAAAGAATTTGTAGAGTCCAAAAACGCAGACCAATACTATGATAAAAAAAATAATTTTTCGGAAAAAATTCGATTGTACAACTTTTGTTTCTAGCTCATTAATTTTTGACTCTTCTAACTCCTTATCTTTCCCAACATCTTCGTTTTTTGAGTCAAATTCATCTTGCAAGACACAATCCTCTAATAATTTTTATTTTCAACACAGGACCACTGAAAAGTTCAAGGAGCTTGGCCCGATCATTAACCTTATTAGCTAATTATAGCACGAATGAGCTTCTTATTCTTGGTTGTGTGAGTCTGTTTTTTTAAATTATTTCTTTGTACTTGATTTGTTACCAATCAATTATTATTGAGTTAACTTGGCTTTCTTAATGATTTCTTAGGTTTGATGGTTTTCGCCAGCACAGGCTCTAGTTTTTTGGTCACTATGCTTTAATATCCATTCGAAGGCACTTTTGGAACATTCTGAGGCACATTGTCTATGAATAAGGACTTACTTTAATTTTTGAAGACTTGCAAACAGGTTAAAAAGCTATCAGAATATTCCCATGGCATCTTTTCGTTATTTACGCCAGTATTACGGCAACTTATTTTGATAGTGAATTGATAAAGAACTCAAAATAAGTGAATTTGAACATTAAATTTCAAGGTCCTCCATGCTCTTTCCCAAAAAAAAGCAGAGTGCAAAGAATTTTTTTTTTCATCGGCAGGTCGGTTCTCTTGGATATCGAATTGTAGCCTTAAAAGAGCTCACCAATAATTCCTCGGGACCAACTAAGCTGGAAGAAAAACAAGAACAGTTGCGAGCCTTGGAAGTTCAATTAAAAAACTTGATGTCTGATCCAAAATATGCGAATGGCCACAGCAGAATTTGCAATGGTGTGGATATCAGAGAAATATTTAGGGCATGTTAGGTGAAAAAATATGAAGTTTAACCCCCATGCTCCTATATTCTTTGCCCTGCTAATTATCTCCAGCAGACTGATTGCTCTTCCAATCGGTTTTGGGATCAACCAAGGTGATCGTGAATACCTTGAAACACGATCAAGAAATTTTGATGTTTACCATGATAAGGAAGCCGCAGCAGAAGGGGCAATGACTGTCAACGCACTGGAAGCGGCTAAGCCCATAATTGAACGCTGGGCAGGAAAACGACTTAGGCGCAAGCTGCCGATAGTTTCTTCGGCAGTGACCTCTAATGCTTCGTTTGCAAACCTTATTTTTGATACTATTGAGTTGCAGACTCTTGCTGAAGGTGGGCGTGACTTATTTTGGCACGAATTTGCTCACACTATCATGTATGAGCACTTTCATCATTTCCTTGGACCAGCCGAAGGTATCATTTACTTACCGTGGGTTCCAGCCTGGTTCATTGAAGGGTTTGCTGAAGCCCTTACAGTCTCTACTGGCTCAGATGTGCAAGCTTCCATAGAACGTTACCAAGCTTCCCGTAATGATTGGCCTAGTTTTGACAGCCTCCACCACTTATATAGATCAAGCTCTTCCGAAAGAGGTTATGCCACAGCGGGTGCCTTTGTCTCCTGGCTATTTCGTCGTATTAAAGCAAATAACAAGCCGGGCTTTCTTCGGAAATTCCTTGGCAAACTTTCGAGTTATACCACACCTAAATACTACCCTTGGTCGTTTAACCCTTTTAGTCGCTTTATGCCGATGGATGAGGTTCTTCGAGATTTTTTAGGCAAATCGGGTGAGGAGCTTTACGAGCAGTATAAAAAGGAAGCTGCCAGCTACTGGAAAGAGCATCGAAAAGGCCCGAGTTTGCTGGAGCTACCTGGACAACCGCTACTGCTTTCTAGCCTATCAGGGTTTTCTGCAAATATGGATCAAGCTCATTTGATCTTCAGGCATGATGGCCAGAAAACTAGGATGAATTTGAATTTTGATTCAGCAACTGGCTGGCTCGAAAATGTAGAACCTACTCCGTATAAAATTCCAGATCCGTCTAGTTCAAATTTGCAGATCGCTCGTGCAGGATTTCAGGTGGCAGTTGCTAGTACTGTCGAGGGAAAAACTGGCTTCTTTAAAAATCGCTTGGTCTTGATTGATTCAAGGTACAAAGGTGAAAATGCCAAGATCAAAAAAACTCTTGTAAACTTAAAAAACAGTGTTTTCGGTTTGTTTGAAGCACCGGATAAAATTGTTTGGCTTGAGAAAAAAGGCGGGCTCAATCGATTATGCTATATTAACAAATCCAAGCTGAAAGGGCGCTTGCCTGTGGGGCGGAGTGAGGTAATTTGTCCTATTAAAACTAGTTTGCCAGCAAGTCTTCGCATTCTTGGTGACATTAAGTCGCCCTACCCGGCAATCGGTGTCTTTCCTCCAAGTAACCAAGACCTTTCGCTTAGCACCGAGATTTGGCTGGCACTTAGGGAAGAAACCCTTGTGGGAGATCGTTATCGAATCATTGCTTGGGATACCACGAAGGAAAAGTCCAGGACTGTGTACTATAGTGGTGGAGGATATCCGCTACAGCTAGCACAAGCTGGGAGGCAGCTTTGGTTGCTAGTATCTGAGCACAACAGACGTTCCTTAAAAAAAATTGACATCCAAGGAGATTGCCAAGGAACCTTTCACCTTGAAGATTATCCATTACAAGTAAAAGGGCTTAAAGATGGTAGCGTTATTTTTGGGCTGTATCGCGGATCTTTCAACGTTCTCAGAAAAATCGATGCAAAGCTTCTAAAAACCAAGTCCTGTAGTTATAGTATGCCACCTTCATCGCCACTCCTTTGGGCCATGCGTCAGGATAGAAAAGTTAGGTTTGGCAGAGCCTTGCTTAAGGCTTCTACCTGGAATGAAAAGTTCGACAAGTTAGAAGTTAAAAAGAATGCTAACCAGCTTGCTTTGGCTTCTGGTTTAGATCGTGTTAATTCTTCCCGAGGTCCAAACTCAGTGACACCAGCAAAAACCAAGTCAGCTGGATGGCGAGCTAGGCCCCTTTTTGCCTTTCCCTGGATAGGGGCTGAAGACGTTTTGGGAACCCAAATCGGTATAGTGTCTGTACCGTTAATGGAACATATGCAAAATGAATCTATAAGAGCCACAGTACTGGTGGGGGTTGACAGCCGCTATCCAAACACAGAAGTGTCTATGATTTCTACGCGCTTTTGGCCCACTATTACTCTCGGGCTCTATCGCAAGCAGACCTGGAATGGACGGTGTATATATAGGGTCGGTGACGAGCTTGCTGCTTCCACATCCTACTATGATGAAAAGGGTGTAAGGCCTGAAATTAGCTTCCCTTGGTTTGGTTGGAACTACAATGTTAATCTTAGTTTTGGTGTGCGAGCTGGAGTTCTCCATCATTATTTAGGGGTCTGTAATTTGCCCGAGGGCCGTATTAACGAGCCTTATGCCCAACTTACTTTGAGTCGAAGATTTGGTCGATTTTCTTTAAGTTACTACCTGAAAACGAAGTTTGCTCCAGAGCAAGTAAACCCGCATTATGATTATAATACTATTACAAGTTCTCTGAATGGTAGTGTCGGTTTACCGTTTTTACGATCAAGATTCTCTCTAGGGATTGAGGGAAGTCGCATTCGAGGAAAAAAACTTCCTCAGCTTCGAGAAACATACCAAGCTCTGAAAACTTTTGTTCCTGGAAGTGGCGGTGGATATAACAAAAATAATTTTCCCATTTTGGGGAGTGGAAGCTTGTTTGCAATTAAATATGGGGATACTCAAGCAAGGCTAAAGACCTCTTACACCTTTCCGATTCTCTCTAGGATGGACACGATGCTATGGTTGTTTTATCTCCAGAGTTTAAACTTCACTGCTTTCTATAATTATGGTGGAGCCTGGTATCAAAGAGATGAAGACCTTAGTGATAATTTCATTGCTGCCCATGGCTATAAAATCGACTTGCTCTTTGAAAACAAAGGAGTAGGCTTTAATGCTAGTTTGGGATCTGGGCAGGTACTTGAAGAAGATTTTGAACTTTATGCTACCTTTGGCTTTGATGCATTCTTTTAAGCAAGACTTCCCCGGTTAATTAATTAGCAATTGTAGATTGGAAGAACTTATGGCGAGTAGTTTTGGCCATTCTTTTAAAGTAACGAGCTTTGGTGAATCTCATGGTGGTGGTGTTGGAGTAGTTATTGATGGCTGCCCTCCCGGTTACTCCATATCATTGGCAAAAATCCAAGAATTTCTTGATCGGAGAAAGCCTGGGCAAAGCGTTTTGAGCACCCCTCGCAAGGAAAAAGACCAAGTGGTCTGCTTATCGGGTCTCGAAGGCGGCAAGACTTTGGGAACTCCAATTGCCTTAGTTGTGTATAATCAGGACGCAAATAAAGAGCATTATAGTGATATGGCAAAGATATTTAGACCATCTCATGCAGACTATACAACTGAGTTAAAGTATGGTGTGAGGGCGCTTAGTGGAGGGGGCCGAGCAAGTGCTAGGGAAACCATTGCTAGGGTTGCAGCTGCAGCCTTAGCAGAGCAAATTCTTGAGGAATTGCACCCTCCTTTAAAAGTTCTTGCTTATGTAGAGTCAGTAAAGAATCTCAAAGTTGGCCCGATTGACCCACATTCCCTTACCAGAGATAAAATCGACGAGCATATGCTTAGATGCCCAGATAAAAAGGCTAGGGAGGAAATGAGCAAATTAATCCTTGGAGCTAAAAAAAGGGGAGATAGTGTCGGAGGATGTATTCGGGGTCTTTGCCTCAATCCTCCCAAAGGCCTAGGTGAACCGGTTTTTGATAAATTGGAGGCAGATTTAGCAAAAGCAATGATGAGCTTACCAGCCACCAAGGGATTTGAGGTGGGCGAGGGGTTTGCTGCCACCCAGCTTTTTGGCTCCGAACATAATGATCATTTTGAAGTTCAAAATAATGAGATCAGAACAAAAACAAACTTTTCAGGTGGTATACAAGGGGGAATCTCCAATGGTGAGCTCATCTCAATGCGCGTAGCGTTTAAGCCCGTGGCAACCATTTTCAAAGAACAGATGACGGTTGATCGCGATATGAAGCCTCAGACTTTTAAGCCGAAGGCTGGAAGGCATGATCCATGTGTGCTCCCACGAGCTGTACCTATGGTAGAGGCTATGACCTTGCTGGTAATCATGGATCATTTTCTAAGGCAAAAGATGCTTGCAAGCTGTATAAAAGTTAGTGAACCTCTTGTTTAAACTACCTTGTGTTCTTATAAAAATTTTATTATTTTCCTAGATTATCTTAGTCTCCCCTCACCTGCCTGCTTGTATTGTAGCTTGGTTAAGGAGCGTGGGATTGTCATAACATTACTGAAGGATCTTAATTTATGATTTTTGCTAAGAATTTTTTAAGGTTTGGGCTATTAGCATTCACTGCGAATTTTTTCATACTTAAGCCCCTTTTAGCTTATGATTTACCTCCAGCAGATACTAAAGTGGATTTAGGCCAAGATACTAAGCTGCTGCAGGAACTCTCAAAAGGAATTGGTGCTATTGCTGAAGCTTCGAAAAAGGCTTTAGTCTTTGTTTCTGTTTCCAAAACAGTGAAAGGCCTGCCCGGGGGGATAGACCCTTATGATCTTTTTGGTTTTGGGAGAAGGCAAATTCCAGTACCCAAGCAAGAAGGGCTTGGTTCAGGATTTGTTATCGACCTAGATGAAGGCCTTGTTATGACAAATAATCATGTGATAGATAATGCCGATGAAATCAATTTAAAGCTTGCTAACCGAGAGACTTATAAAGCTAAAGTAGTAGGAGTAGACCCAAATACTGATGTTGCAGTACTTAGAATCATAGACGAAAAATATAAGCGTGATGGCCTGTCATCCTTAGTGCTCGGAAATTCTGATGGTCTAAAAGTAGGTTCTTTTGTTGTTGCTTTAGGAGCTCCATTTGGACTTGAGGCAAGTGTTTCGTTTGGAGCTGTATCAGCTCTTGGTCGGGGTAGCTTACAGATAACTCAGTTAGGGGACTTTATCCAGACTGATGCTGCTATTAACCCTGGCAATAGTGGAGGTCCGCTAGTCGATATGGAAGGAAAGGTTATTGGAATAAATACTGCTATTTTCTCCAAATCAGGAGGTTATAACGGCATAGGTTTTGCTGTGCCTTCTAACTTAGTGAGAGAAGTTGCTACTAACCTTATAAATGGAGTTAAACTATCTCGAGGTTATATTGGTGTGCACTTTCAACCACTGTCCAATGATATTAAAAAGTTGCTTAAGATTCCTGAAGACAACAATGGGGTCGTTGTTGTGCAGGTTGAACCGAACGGACCAGCCGATAAAGCTGGGATTAAACCTAAAGACGTTATCACAGAGGTTGATAATAAAAAACTGGAAAAAGATAGAGATTTGGTCAATCGTGTCGGGCTTATGAAACCTGGTGCTAAAGCGAAGTTGACAGTCTTCAGAAATGGTAAAGAGTTAAAGAGAACTTTGGTTATTGGAACTTATCCGGGAAGTGAGCAAAGTGCGTCTAATGACAAGCAAAAAGCTACAAAGGAATCATTGGGCCTTGAATTTCAGTTGAAAGAAGGGGGCCTTTACATCATCTCAATAGAGAATAGTTCGCCTGCAATCCGACAATTGCAGGAAGGAGATATTATTTTGAGTGTTGATAGTTTTGAAGTAGAAGGTACTAAGAATCTTGGTAATGCTGTAAAAGGTTTCAAGGCCGCAATCGCGCAAGCTCGAAAAAATAAACAGAAGTCTGTATTGATGCGTATAAAACGCAATATGCAGGGTGGCTCAGGATTTGCTTTTGTTAGTGTAGATATCTAGGCTTAGAGAAGTATATGCTTGAAACTATCAATAAAATGAGCTTCATCGCTTCTCCAAGCGAGACAAATCCATTCTCCAGGGCTGGATTGCAATATTGTATTCATGGAGTGGTGAAGGCAGATGAAGTTCGTTGTCATAAGCTGAAACAAGTGCATGGAACTGAATTTGTACGGGCACAGGAAGGCTGCACGGATCTGCCTGAGCATCTTCAGAAAGGAGATGGCCTCTTCAGTATGACCAAAGGCCAAGTTTTAGCGATAAAAACTGCAGACTGTCTTCCTGTCATCATTGCTAGTCGATCTAAAAGCTTTGTTAGTGTGATTCATGCTGGATGGAAGGGTTTGGCTGCTGGTATTGTCAAAAGAGGTCTTAGCCTAGCTATGACTTATGCTGATAAGGAAGATCTTTTTGCGTTCTTTGGTCCATGTATTGGATTTGGGGCTTTCGAGGTTGGTCCTGAAGTTTTGAGCTCTTTTGCCGAGGAAAGTTTTGGATTAACACAGAGTCAACTCACTTGTGCAGTGCACCGGGGTAAGCATGACCGCTGGCATATGGATCTTGCTATTATTGGAGCCTTTGAACTCATTAATTTCGGTATAAGCCCGGAGAATATTACCATTCTCCGGTCTTGTACTTACTCGGAGCCGCAGCTTTGGAATTCGTTCCGAAGGTCCGGCTCTCCAGCTCCAAGCAACTGGACACTAGCATGGATCTAGGTCCATCCCCTCTATTTATACCAAATAATTAAATGTTTGTCGTGTATGCTAAACTATCGCTTTTTAAACCCGACAGTAGTTAGTGGAAGTAAAAAAGCTGTAGGATATTGATATGGCCAGTGCATTATCTGTAAAAGATCTGAGACAGCATAAACGCTTAGCTTTTAAAGGTGTTTGTGATGGTAAGTTGGTGGCAGTTTCTGATGGTAGAGAAATTACTTTCCAAATAAAAGACTACTCGATGGGTGGTTTAGGAATCACTACCGTCGAGCGTATACTGCCAGATGTCAATTTTGTGTTTAAAATGAATTCTTGCGAAGTGCCATTAATCTTGATTTGGGGTCTTGCTCAAAATGATGAACAGGGAACTCATAGATACGGTTTTATGGCAAAAACCAATGCTATTGATCTGGTCAAGTTGTTGCATCAGACCTAAGATTTTTCTAAATATTGGGTGATTGCTATTATACCAGTAAGGTAAGAATCAAAGCCTAACCCAGCAATTGTCCCCAATGCATGGGCTGCGCAAAAAGATCTTTGCCTAAATTCCTCTCTGCAAGCAAGTTGGGATAAATGTACTTCCACAAATACTAGTTTTAAGGCAAGCAAGCGGTCAGCCAATGCAAGTGATGTGTGAGTCCAGGCGCCAGGGTTGATGACAGCACCATCCCAAGGCTTGTCCAGTTCACTTAAAAATTTGGACTCATCATTACTTTGAAAAAAGCTTAAGTTTATTTTGCTTGATTCAAAAAATTTGTTCAGCCTTTTTGCTTTGGCGATGAGGTAGGATTCTAATTCTTTTAAACTCTGAGAACCATAGTGCTTCTCTTCTCTTTGCCCTAATAGGTCGAGATTCACTCCATTTGCTATTAGGATTTCGTATGATTTTTTAGGGGCTTGATTCATGGCCGAGCTTATCCAATAAATGCTTATAAAACTTTACATTTGCTTTTGTTTTAGGTTCATTTTCAGTCTCAACGAGCTCAGGATCAATCATTAGGTCTTGGCGCTGTTGAGCATCTGATTTTTTAGCAATTTCAATGACCATCCGTTTTAAATAGTCGTTTCCTGGAGATATTTTTAACAAACGTCTATATATTTCAAGTGATTTCTCAAAGTGACCTTGTCTTTGGTATATTTCTGCAAGGGTTTGACTTTCCAGATTCTTGGTGTCGTTTGATTTTTTATAGTTATCGGGCTCATCTTTCGCATGAAATATCTGAGAAAGTGGCACTACATGATAGTGCTTAAGGGATGGGTCAGAAATTACCTTGTGGTTGAAGTTAAAAGCCTGAGAATTACTTCCGAGAATATTACCTTGCTTTTCTCCTTCTGCTCGTCTTGAGCTAACTGCAAGGGCAATGCTAATTCCTTTATTTTTAAAGTACTCTACAAGTGAAGCCTTAGCTACTTTTATGCCTCCTAAGTTGAGCTTTTTACCAAGAAGTTCTAGTTCTCTATCCAAGAGTCTGCGGTGGGTCATATGTTGCAGAACCGACTTAGCTGTGTTTTCGTGTTCATTAAGTATAGCGACTTTGAATAATATTCTCTGAGCCAATATATTTTCATGTATTGGAGTTTTGGCGGTCTTCACCTTATCCCAAGCATCTTGTATCAAACCCTTTTCATACAGCTCTTTGGCAAATAAAATGCGCGCTGCAGTATACCGCGGATACTTACCTACACCATAGTTGAGCAATTCAAAGGCTTCATCGAGAAAATCATACTTTTTGAGTACTTCGACAATTGGCAGAAAACCCTGGTTGAAAGGCTTAGATAAGAAGCGTTTGACCATTTTCTGATCTTTTCTTTCAAACTTCTTGTTTTTTAGGACTTCAACCCATGACTTCATTATTGCTCCCGAAAATGGAATAATTAGGGATTTAATTAGTAGTAGTTATCACCTTGGCTTTCAGTTTGCCCTTCTGATTGTTGTTCGCCTTGATCTTGATATTGTTGCTCTCCTTGTTCTCCATATTCAGCTTCCTGATTGCCTTGGCTTTCTTCTTGGTTTGAATTGTCATTTTGGTATTGCTCGTTACTTTCAGCATTATTTGCATTGCCGTAATCTTCAGATTGACCTTCAGTACCTTGATTGTTGTAATAGTTTCCAGAATCCGCATTGTTTGATGAACCGTAACTATTGTTAGCTTCGTAGTTGCTGCTTGAGTTGCCGTATCCATTACCATCGCTTGCGAAATTTCCATTGTTACTGGATGATTCGCTAAGGGATTTAGCACTATTAATGACGGTTGGAGTCACCATAATAATCAACTCACGTTTAGCCTCTTGTTTCGATTTGCTTCTGAAGAAAACCCCAAGGATTGGTATTTTAGAGAAGAAAGGAACACCCACGATTTCTTGAGTATAATCGGTAGTATAAACTCCACCTATGACTGCGGTTTCACCATTTTCTCGCAGAAGCTTTGTCTTGACAACCCTTGTGTTTTTGTCAGGGATAGGTTTTGCCTGACCTTGAATGGCAGAGGAGTTTTCTACTTCTATGTCCATTTGAACAGCTCCATCGGCAGTTATATGCGGAGTAACAGTCAGTTTTAGCGCATATTCAACATCAACGAGCCTATCTTCACCAGCACCAATTGGTATAGGCGTATAGATTACCTGTCCAACTTTTGTCTCAGCTTTTTCATTATCAAGGACTACTACGCTGTTGTTTTGTATACTCCTTAATTGATTTTGCTGTTCAGCCATTCTAAGACGAACGTCGAGTTCGAACAAATTATTGATGCTACCAAAGTGAAAGTCTATTGCGGATCGACCACTAAGGTTAGCTGGTTCAATCCCGGTATCAACACTAAAAGCAGAATACATTTGATTTGGAAAGGGAAGATTTCCGAGACCAAGTCCTCGACTTTGATCGGTGCGTAATGGCATAGCCCAATTGATACCTAACTGTAATGTATCATTCTTTAAAACTTCAACAATTCGTGTGTCAATTTTTACTTGTGGGGTCTGTAAATCTACCCTATTGATTAGCGCTTTGATTTTCGAAAGGGCTGTTGGGATCGCTTCCACAATAACTGAGTTTGTTCGATTGTCAGCTTCAACTCGTGTTCTTTTGTCATGCTTGTAAGATTCAAGCATAGTAGTGACAACTTTTACGACATCTTTAGCAGTGGCATAAGATAACCTAACAATGAGGACCTTTGTTGGGATTAAGCGAGAAGCACTTTCTCTCGCTTTTTCTAACTCCTTCTTTTCCTTGTCTAATGTGGTTAAACGATCAATCCTGATTACATCCCCATCAAGTTTAGAGATTCCCAAGGAGTGAGTTTCAAGAACAGCTTGAAGTGCTTGATCCCATGGAACGTTTGTGAAACTTAAATATACTTTTTCCGCTCCGACATCTTCTGGAAAGATAAAATTAACACCATTTTCTGTAGTGAATGTTCGGATTACTTCTTTTAAAGTTGCCCCTTTGAAGTTCATGCTGATCGGCTGTAGAGCCTGTGAATTTGATTCGATAGCTGCATCTCGTCCTTCGGTTTCTTCTCCTGAAAGATCGACATTATCATAGTTATCATAGCTATTTGCTTCTACATTTTGTTCGTTGAATAAATTGTCTGAGTTGTTGTCTAAATTGCTTGTGTTAATTTCATTAGTTTCGTTGTCTTGAAAAAGTCCATTGTCAAACTGGTTGCCTTCGGAGTCATTGAATACATTTTTTTCGCCACTTTGTCCAGATTGAGAATTGATTGGCTCATCACCATAGTAATTATTGTCTGTGTAGTTATTTTCAAAGTCGTCCTGAGCAACAGCAAAAAGACTAATTGACTTAATTTCTAAATCATTAGTGTGAGGAACATGTTCAGCGTTATTGTCATTTTCCTCATACTGATCTTCCTCGTTACTATTCCTCTCGTTATTTATTTTTTCACTATTTTGATTTTCATAGCTATTATTAGAATTATTTCCCTTGCTATTCTTTTGTTTATTGTCAAAATTATTGGAGTTGTTATTATTTTGAAATAGATTTACATCTTGGTCGGAATCGTTATATTCGTCAAAATCAGATTCATTACTAGATTGGTTATTTTCACCGTAGTTTTGTGAATTTTCGTTCATCTCCGTTGCAGGATCTGAAGGTTGAAAACCATCCTGATCCGGACCAACACTTCCTGCCAACAGAACCGGAGTTATGTCGGAATCTCCTAAAACTTCAACTTTTCCACTTGGAGTCTGCCCTACTTCAGAGTTGCCAAAATATCGATCAGGTATTTTGAAACTTAACAATATATTTCCATCATGAGAAAATAGTTCAGGTTTTATTGCATCCCTGAGGGTGATGATTACATCTGTGCTATTATCTTCGCCATGATATCTGGTACGAATATAAGCTACCGGACTAAGAAATTCGCTTGCATCGATAGGCCGTTTAAGTTTACGCCGCATTTTTGTATCTAAAAATTTGATGATTAATTCTGGTTGTCCTGAAGGGTTTTGATTTTGCGAAAATTTATAAATTGGTTTACCTATAGTTACCATTTCTAGTTTCACTGTACTTTCTTTTTCTCTAAAATCTAGCCCTAACCACCATAATAGGTTGCCTGAAATTTCCTCATTGTTAAGTTCATCGACTTGTTCACTTTGCTCTTCTTTAGAATATTCGTTTGTATAGTTTTCTTGATTTTCAGTAGGAAGCTGTTCATTGGGATTTTGCTGATTTTCTTGTTGCTCATCACCATCTTCGTACTCTTCATTATAACTAAACTGATTTCCGGTCGAGTTTTCAAACAGATTATTTTCTTCGTCATAATTGGAAGTGGAGTCATTTGAATATTCATTTGAATTTTTCTGATTACCCTCATTATCATAATTGCTTTGATTACCCTCGCTATCATAATTGCCTTGATTACCCTCGTTATCATAATTGCCTTGATTACCCTCATTTTCATAATTATTGCCCTGTTCGCCGTAATCTTCTTGCTTATTCGAATTGTTGTTATCTGGAGATGGGCCAATATTGTTTTCGTCAACATAAAAACCAGGTTCTTGAACTTTCTGCGTATCAGCCTGCTCTTGCGTACTGGCGCATGCAAGATAAAGGCTTGTCAACACAATGTGCATGCACAAAAATAACAGTTTTTGTATGTTGATCATCAAAATTCCTTCTTTATACCAGTTTTTTTGTGATTATTTTCCTTCAACAGGTAATTGTTTTCCTATGCTTTCGATTACCTTCTTTGTGTCAGCATTATTCGGATTCTTTATGTTTTCTGTATCAGACTGAAATGGTGCTTCTGGTGCATTTTCTTTTATTGGCTCTCTGTCTGTTGTAGGCCCCCTGTCTTCCCCTAGGTTTTCCTCAATGTTTCCTTCAGTAGGAGTTCCCATAAGTTTATTGACACGGTTCTGTTCTTGATCTGTTGTGTCAAGAAAGTCTTGACCACTATAACTTGCTTCATCGTCGAGAGGCTTGTTAGTAGACTTTATAAATAGCTTTTCCTCTCTTTCTGGCATTTCGTCGCCTAACCAGAGCTCTCGGTCATTGAATTGTCTTGTGCCATCTGGTGCAAGGGTAAATTCTCTAACTTTTACGACATCGGGCTCTATGGCTATTATTTTTCCACCTCTATTACCTGCATGATCGCCAATAGAAACAATGACTCCTTCATCATTACTTGAGGTCATGAGTGCTTTTCGTGCATTGTTTTCAAGGGTCCAAATACCTACTACTCTCAGTTCATCTAGTCGATACTTTTGTAAAAGACTTACGATGGGTATTTCTAATTGAGTTATGTGACTTGATAAGAGTGGAGGTACAAATGGATCTGGTCTACCAAAAGAAGCATAAGTGTAGTCATCTGAAACTGATACTATATTTTTGATATTGACATCCTTTGTTACCTCTTTACCTATATTTCCGCTCGTAGGCGATTGGGAATAACTTTCCCAATATCCATCTTCTTGATAGATATCCGGATCTTCAGTTCCTTTTTGCTGAGGAGTATCTGTTTGAGCAATTAAGGTAATTGGGGTAATAATATATATAAATATTAGAAAAATATTGATCATAGTGGTCCTAAATTTTGGCTAAAATATTTTATTTCTTGCCACTTTTCTTATTCTTTTTTGCGCTCTTCTGAGCTGCTGCTTCTAGGGCGAGCTCTTCCTGACGACTTAAAGTTCTGAAAATTATCATGTTTGCGCTACCCATTATTTTTGCATTTTCACGTCTAGCTCGTTGAATTGCTTCCGTTTGCAGGTCTTTATCCTTGATCTGTTGTGCAGCTTTTTCAGAACTACTGGCATCTAAGTTTCCCGCTAATGATAATTCAATATTTTTTACGTGAACTAGAAGGTCTAAGTGGACAACTCGGTCAAAAAAAGTAGCTATTTGCCCATATGTTCCAATTATTTGTAAAGCAATAGGAAGCTCTACATATTTAAAAACTGTCCCTGCAGGTACCCCTTGTCCTGGTTGAAATAACCTTAGTTCTATGCCCACATCTTGGGCAATCATAGAAGTTTTTTGTAATATCTTTCCCATAATAAATTCGTCTGGTAATTTATTGCTAGCTTTTTGTAATTCGTCCTCGGTATAAGCTAGCTTTTCTTCAAGCTTTGGGAGGTTTTCTTTTTGTTCTGCAGCTTTCTTAAATTTTAGCTTTGCGGCATCACGTGAATTAGTAGCTCTCTCAAGGTCATCTCTAAGTAGAGGGCCCTCTTCAAAAAATTTACAACTTCCTGGAGTTACGCCAATCACGGTTATAATTACAAGCTTTTTAATTATAGCTAGCTGTCTATAGCCTGTTTTTATTGTTTCCAGATCCATTTTTTAATTTTCCAAGCTCAAATTAATTTTCAATAGATTCATCTGCTAAGCTGCCTCTTTCTTGATATTGAAGACTCAATTCAAAAGATGGGAATTTATCCATTTCGGGAAAAGCGCTAGAGCTTGAACCTCCACCTGAACTACTTGGTGCACCTTCAGCGAGTTTATTATCTTGAGTAGCAATAAAAGCTCTGTATTCTTCATCAGATCTTTGTGTTTGTACTTGGTTCGCTCTAGCATCTGCAATTGCGACTCTCCCTAAGTTTGCAGCTGAAAAGAATACTTGGGTTCTAATGTCGCTAGAATCGACCTCTTGAAGACGCGTGGCTAACAATGCAGACATAAATTCAGCAACTAAAAGATTGTCAAATGACCGACCAGTAAGTCGTATAATATTGTCTTGTGACTCATCTTTTAAGAAGGTAAACCATACTCCATCTGGTTTTAGGTTTTGTAAATGTTCAAGAAGAATTATTGGTTTGTATCTGGCAATCTTTGAAACAGTAATCTGTTTTAGAGAATTGAGTTTTTTCTTTAGCTGTTCAACTTCCTTATTGAGCTGCGCAAATCTTTCTAAATCAGGTTTGAGTCTACGATAGCTTTTTTCTAGCTCTTGCCTTTCCACATTGGTTCTAATAATTTCATCTTCAATTTGGCCTAAATAAAAGGTGGCTGCAGCATATCCACCAAACGTAATTAGGCAAAATAAGATTACATCTGGAAGGAACCATAGCTTGTTTTCACGTTCTTCAATTGGAGAAAGATTAATATTTATCAAAATGCATTTACCTTATTGGCGGTAATTCTCCTAAATATTGTCTTCTACCTCTCTGAGAGCAAGCCCAACTCCTATACCATATAAGTGTCCTTGGCTTAGGATGCTTTCCATTGGAAATTTGCTGGGAATTTCAACTTTATGAAATGGATTTATGATATTTACCGGAATATTCATTGCAGAAGATATTGCAGAGTCCAGTCCAATTGTTCTTGAAGCTCCGCCAGTAAGAAAAATTGCGGATAGTGCATTTAAATCTAAAGGAGCTTCACCACTTTGAAAAAAGAAATCAGTTGTAACTTGAAGTTCAGATACTAGTTGTTGATTGATCTCGGCAATTACTTTTTGGATTTCGGGAGTTACAGAAGCTCCACCCTCACTAGCTGCAATTTTTACAGCTTCAGCATTTTCAGGAGCAATATTCAATGCTGAAGATAGAGCTTTAGTGTAGTTGTCTCCAGCAATTGCGATATCACGAGTAAAAAGATATTGACCATTTCCAATTAGAGAAACTTGAGAAGAAGTGGCGCCAATATTAGTGAGCGCAATCAAGCCTGGAACTGTTCCAAAGTTATATTCAAACATATTGAACAGGGCAAAAACATCACATTCTATGACAGCAATCCTGAGTCCAATAGCTTTAGCAACTTCAATATGTTGGTCAACAATTTCTCTTTTTGCCCCTATTAAGACTACTGATCGATCTTGTTGATTTGGTTGGGCTTCTAATGCGTGCCAGTCATAGTGCAAATCGTCAAGATCGTGCTGAAAATGTTGTTCTGCCTCAGCTTCCACCATATCAGCTAATTCGTCTTCATCTTTGTTTGGAAAGCTAACTTTTTTGATGATTACCGAACTACCACCTAAAGAAAGACAGGCCCTTCTGCGTAGTGTACTAATGCGAAGGCGCTTTATGAGCCTTTTTAAGGCTTGTTGAGCTGTAGGTATGTCTGAAATCATGCCATCGCTAATTGTTCCCTCTGGTACAAGTTCGATACCAACGCTTCGTAGCTTTTTTTTGTTTGTGCCAGATATCTCTACAATCTTTATAGCAGATGATCCGATATCGACAGCGATAGGTGGAAATTTAAACATAGGCAACCAATATATAAACATTTGTATATTTGGGTATACATACCTATGGATATTGTTTCATCTGTGGAATAAGGAAGCAATATATTCAGAGGGGTAAAACCTGCCTACTTTTTTTTCAAGGTCTGTTGACTGCTTTGGGTTCTCGGTCGACTAGCCTGTAGTATAGGCAAAATTACGATTTTTTTTGAATTTTTAAGCTTATAGTTGAGTGGGATATTTGCTTGGAAAACGTTCATGCATCATTTCATAAATAGTGTGCACAATATCCTCTATATTTGGTTTTGAAAAATAATCTCCATCAGAGCCATATGCTGCTCTATGATCTTTAGCGCTCAGAGTTCGTGGAGGAGCATCCAGGTATTCGTACGCACCTTGGTTTTCTAGAACTTGTTGCATCATATAAGCACTGCTTCCTCCAGGTACATCTTCATCCAAGAATAGAACAGCATTAGTTTTCTTTAAAGAATTTGCAATTTGATGGTCGAGATCAAAGGGAAGCAATGTTTGCACATCTATCAGTTCAATGGAAATATCTATAAGTTTTAACTTCTTCATCGCTTGCATAGCAATTCTGATATTGGCACCGTAAGTTACAATACTTACGTCAGTTCCTTCGCTAAGCACCTCGACCTTACCCAGTGGAATAGAATATTCACCAATATTGTTCGGGCACTGTTCCTTTACCCGATAACCATTTAAAACCTCGATAACTATGGCTGGATCATCTTGCATTAATAAAGTTTGATACATTCCTGTCGCTTGTACACAGTTTCTAGGTACACAAAGATGAATACCTCTTATTGAGCCAAGAAGCATTCCAATTGGAGAGCCGGTGTGCCAAATTCCTTCTAGTCTATGTCCTTTCGTACGAATGATTACAGGAGCTGATTGCTGTCCAGCAGATCGATAATGGAGGGTAGCAAGATCATCACTTAGTCCTTGGAGAGCATAGATTAGGTAATCGAGATACTGAATATCGACGATCGGTTTAAGACCACGCATGGCAGCGCCGATTCCTTGGCCTAAAATGGTTGCTTCTCTTATGCCGGTGTCGGATATTTGATGTTCACCGAACTTTGCATGGAGGCCTTCAAATTCGAGGTTTACTCCACCAAGCACTCCAACATCTTCACCGATAATGAAACTCTGAGGCATATGAGCTAGGGTATACTCAAAGTACTTTAGGATAATTTGTCTTCCGTCAATATTGATGGAGTTAGAATCATACCTAGGTTTTACATATTGATTTATCTTGCTTAAACCATTGTTTTCGCTAAAAAGATGGTCGCTATAAATAGATCTATTCGCTTGTTTGTACTCTCGGTAAGCAGAAATGATGGGGATTAGATCTTCAGATTTTTGGTTTCTGAGTAGCATTACAGTATCTGATAGAGCCGATTGAATATGCTTTCTAAGTGGGAAAGTTATTTTACTAAGGTCGGATACTATTTTCTCCAAGTCTGGAAGTGAAAAAGTGTGATTAGCTTTTTCAATGAGGCTTATAGCAGAATCTCTCTCCTTTTGAATTGGTTTACAAAAATCGTTCCAGGCTTCATCTTTTAAATTTTCCACTTCATCGATGACTTCTGCCTCTAAAATGGCAAGCTCTTGCTCAGTACAAACCTCTTTTAGTATCATCCATTGTTTCATATGGACTAGGCAGTCAAATTCTTGTTCATATTCGAGACGCTCAGCAGATTTGTATCGTTCATGGCTGCCACTCGTTGAGTGTCCTTGCGGCTGGGTAAGCTGTGTTATATGAACTATGCAAGGGGTATGGGTCAATCGGCAGCGTTCAATCGCTTTCGAATAGGTGGCGAGAAGGTTTTGATAATCAAAGCCAGCACACTGGTACAAGGAAATTCCTGGATGTTTCGCTTCATCTGCAAAACCCACTAAAACTTTTGATAAATCACCCTTCGTTGTTTGATATTCATTGGGTACTGAAATACCGTAGCCGTCATCCCAAATGGAAAGAGCCATCGGAACTTGCAACACTCCTGCAGCATTCAGGCTTTCCCAAAATAATCCTTCACTAGTAGAGGCATTTCCTATGGTGCCGAATGCAACCTCGTTTCCTTTGTGTGAGAAATTATTAGCTTTTGTCCATGACTTAATTGCATTGGATTTCCGATAAAGTTTTGACGCGTAAGCTAAACCTAATAATCTAGCCATTTGTCCCGCTGTTGGAGAAATATCTGCAGAAGAGTTTTTGGTTTTGGTTTGGTTAAGCCATAATCCATGCTTGTCAAGGTAAGATGTGGAGAAGTGGCTATTCATTTGCCTTCCAGCAGACGCGGGATCATTATTAGACGATGCATCGGCATATAGTTGGGCAAAAAATTGTTTAACTGTGCACTGCCCTATGGCTAACATGAAGGTTTGGTCTCTGTAGTATCCCGACCGCCAGTCACCATTTTTGAAGGCTCTAGCCATTGCAAGTTGGGCAACTTCTTTACCATCGCCAAAAATGCCGAATTTTGCTTTACCTCCAAGCACTATCTTCCGGCCAACTAAGCTCGCCTGCCTGCTTAAAAAACCTATGCGGTAATCCTTAATGATTTCTTCTTTAGGGAGCGGGAGAGGGGTAAGAGGAACTGTGTTATTTTGCATCTTATAACCTCATTAGATTTGCGTGCTCGCCTTAATAGCCTTTCTCCACCATAAGCGCGTGTCCTCACCTATGTTATCCTGACGATGGATATACATTGTGGATGAGTTACGAGTGGGTCATTTAAACCCTCCCAGCTTGATCAGAGTATCGGAAGGTAACAGCTACAATTTAGATCTTGCTCGGAGCCCTTGGTCTAAGCCACGGTTAATATACCACTGGCTTTCCTCTAGTCAAAAGAAGCGCGGAGAAAACAACTGGGTAAGCACTGGGCCTTGGCTTTTAGCTAAAGGACTATTTTTTCTTCATTAATCTTCAAAGTATACTACCGTAACGCCATCACCACCACAATATCTATCACCTGCCTGAAATTTGAGCTCGTAAGGCCTCTCATTATTTAATGCATTTCGAATTCCTTGTTTTAGAGAGTCAGTGCCATGGCCATGTATTAGAATAACTTGCTTTTCTCCTCTTAGAACTGCAGCATCTATGAATCGCCAAGTTTTTTGCAATGCATCTTCCAGTTGGCAGCCTCTTAAATCTATAGTGTTGGTGCTGGTTTGGATCACCAACTCTGGTCCCTCACGTCCGGCTCCACTGGTTACTCGCTTCTTTTTTGAGCCACTTCTTTGTTGGTTTTTTTTGGCTTGTAGAGGCTTATTCCCTGATATTTTTCTAAGGTCTTTGAAATCAGCTTTGAGGCTCAATAATCCAGCTTCCACCTCGACTTTTTCACTTTGGTTGGGGTTAAGCCTGACAACCTTGCCTTGTTGCCCTAATGGCACAATGAACACATGATCTCCAATCCCTAACTCATTAAATTCAACGACTTTGCCAGGTAATTTAAGACTTTTTTGGTGCTGATTTAAGTCGCCAATTGTGCGCTGGTAAGTTTCTATTTGGGCCTTTGCTTGCTTCTTATGTGCTGCAAGTTCTTCGAGTTGTTTGTCGGTATTGATATTTGACCCGGATCTTAGTTGTTTAAGCTCAAGTCGCATATCCTTAATAGTTAATTCAAATCGCTCTCTGATCTCAGCCAGCTCCTTATCATACTTTGTTTTTAGGCTTTTAGCGGCATTTTGCCTAGTTTCTTCGATAAGCGTTACTTCATGGCTCCAGCGGGCTTTTGATGCTTCAGCCTCATCGATTTTTGACTCGAACTGCGCCTTGGTTTTTTGGGATTCTTCGCGTGCCTTCATAAGCTGATTGATCGCCTCATCCAGGTCTGAGACTGAGCTGCCACGAAGCTCTATAGCTCTCTTGATAATTTGCTCTGGAACTCCAATCTGTTGAGCCAGCTCTAGTCCATAACTTTGACCTGGTATATCAAGAATCAATTGATAGGTTGGCTTGAAGTTGCTTAAGGAATACTCCATAGATGCATTGCGGAACTTTTTATTTTTAAGAGCTAAGCCTTTGAGGTTATCGTAGTGAGTTGTGACTAGAAGGGTCGTTTCTCTTTGGACTAGGCGTTCAATGACTGCTTGTGCGATTGCGGCACCGGTGGCTGGCTCTGTTCCTACTGCAAGCTCATCCAAGAGTACCAAGTCAGTAGGCCCTGCGTGATTTATGATTGGCATCAATCCCTGAATATGCCCAGAAAAGGTTGAAAGATTTGCTGTAAGAGATTGAGAGTCTCCCATTTCAATATATAAGTTTTCAAATAGATACAGTTCTGATTCTTCTTCTGCTGGAATAAGTAAGCCAGTTTTGGCCATCAACAAGAGCATACCTAAAGTTTTCAAAACTACCGTTTTTCCACCTGCATTAGGACCAGAAATTATTAGGGCGCTTTGCTCCTGGCTTAGTTCTATATGGTTTGGTACAGGAGCTTGCCCTTGAGGACCCGTTATTAGCGGATGTCTTGCTTTTAGCAACTTAACCTTGGGTTTGCTGGAAAGGTTTATCGACCTAGCTCCTAGCTCAAAGGCAAAGCGTGCTTCAGCCGAAAGTTGATCAAGCAGTATGAGCTGCTCATAATTATTGGCAAAGGTTTCTGCATTCATGGCCACACTTTGGGTTAGACTTCTCAGAATGCGCAGCATTTCGAGTTTTTCTGATAATTCTAAGTCTTGGCGTGTTTGATTTAGCTCCGCAATTGCTAGAGGTTCGATATATAGAGTCTGTCCGCTATCTGAAGTATCTATGATATTTCCTGATACTCGACCTCGTCCATCTAGTTTTATCGGTAGAACATATCTTTCGGAACGAATGGTGTAAAAGTCGTCCTGTATATATAGTTCCCAATTTTGGTCATGTAATAGAGATTTCAGCTTTTGTTCGATCTTTCTACCAAGGCTTGTTTTTTGCTTGCGTATACTAGAAAGTTCGCTTGAAGCGCTGTCGAGAACTTGACCGTCTTTATCGATCGCTTTTTCAATTGATTTTTGAACAGTGGCAAGAGGTTGCAAAGAGTTTTTGAAGCTATCCAAGCTTAAGCAGCGCGGCGTAAAATCATTGGCAAATTGATGGACTCTAGATACCGCCTGGAGCAGGTCGAACAGTTCCCTTAAATCCTTCCCCTCGAGAATCTGGCCTACTTGCGCAGATTTTATTAAAGATCTAATTGGACGTAGTTCCCCAATAGGTGCTAGATATCCTTGAGAGAAAAGCTCTCTCAAGGGACTGACGCGAGACCATCGCGAAGTTATTTGTTCTCGATTGAGACTGGGAGTATATTCCTTTGTGTTTTCAAGGCCTTCCTGGGTTTGGCAAAAGTTTGCCAGCTTTTCAATGAGGAGGTTCCAGTCTAATTTATTATAAATTGAATCTTGCGTCATAAACTTGGCATCTCTTGTTTGGTTTCGTTACCTTCATGAGTATTCCTGTTTTTAATTGAGAAATTGTACTTGGGAAAGGATAGAATCTTTGAGTGAAATCATGCTTTGGCAATTTAAGGCTTATCTAATGCAACCAATCTCCTGGATTCTTGGAACAATAGGTCTACTATTAGGAAGTTTTTATAATGTTTGTATCTATCGCATTCCCAGGGAGAGTTTCTGGGACTCTCGGAGATCTCATTGCCCTGGCTGTGGCGCACTCATTCCATCTTGGCACAACATTCCGATTTTTAGTTATTTATGGCTAAGAGGAAGGGCTCACTGCTGTAAAATGCGGATTTCCCTTCGCTATCCATTAGTAGAGTTTCTTACAGGTTTGAGTTTGTGTCTTATTTACTGGAAGTTTTCGTTTTTGTCCGACTTTCCTCTAATTAGGGTTGTCGATTTTAATAATTTACTTAGATTTCTGCATGCTTTTTCTTTTACTTCCTTGCTTTTGATTTGTTCTTTTATCGATATAGACCATAAAATTATTCCCGATGTAATTAGCATACCCATGATCTTATTGACTCCACTTATCATTTGGCTTCACCCCGAATTAGACTGGAAAAGTGGACTTATTGGAGTCTTATTGGGAGGAGGCTCAGTAATCTTGATCAACCGGATCTATTATTTGCTGCGCGGTGAAACTGGGATTGGAATGGGGGATGCTAAGCTGCTTGCGGCTATAGGTGGCTGGTTAGGCTATCAAGCCATTTTCCCGACATTCTTTTATGGTTCTATTTTAGGGTCACTTTTCGGGGTAAGTGCTATGATATTAAAAAAGCGTTTGAACTTAAAATCTGAGATTCCTTTTGGACCTTTTTTAGCGGTTGGGGCTCTCCTACATATGTTTTTAAGTCGTCAAGTCCAGGAGCTTTTTTTCTATTTTTAATATGGGGGTTAAATGGAAAAACCTACCGCAGCATCTTTTAGCAGGCTGCAACAAGATGGAAAAACTTATATGTTTGTCAGCGATATTTTTCGTGATTTTTGTTCAGAAAACAATATTTCTGGTTTGATAAAATGTTTTCTAGCAAAGCTGCGAGAGATTTATTCTGTAAAAAAATATATTTGTTTTAGAGTTAGTATGCGGGGGGGCCGGTATTCATTTGCACCGGTTAATTTTGGAGCTAGCTCCCCCTTGCCTCAAAGTGAGTTCGATCAGGATTTTTTATTGGGTGTTCAGGAACTGCTGAGCATAGCAATTGGTAAGGATGAATTTTCTAGCAGTTGTATGAACCTTAGTTTTAAAGATATACCTTTGCAATGGGTTTGCTTGGGTAATCCAAGGCAAGACTCCTGGTTGTGTTTGTGGGAAGCTGAGCAATGTGAAAATCCAGATCAATTCGATTGCTTAATCCAACTCCTGCAAAATGAAGCAGCTTGGTATCGGAAGTTAGACCAAACACAAGCTTTGCTGTACTTAGATGAATTAACGGGACTTTTTAATTACAGATACCTAGACGTTGCCCTTGATAGCGAGTTGAGACGAGCAAGCCGGTACCAAAATAGTTTTAGTTTATTATTCATTGATCTTGATGATTTTAAAAAAGTGAATGATCGTTTTGGGCATTTAGTCGGTAGTGGTGTCTTGAAACAGTTTGCAAAAATTCTGAAAGAAGAGCTGAGAGAAGTTGATACTATAATAAGGTATGGAGGCGATGAGTATGTTATTTTGCTCTTGGGCACTAACACTCATGTTGGAGTTGCAGTCGCAGAACGTATCCGCAATCGTATAGCCGAAAATATATTTGAATTGGATGGCCATCGTATCAGACTGACTTGTTCTTTAGGAGTTGCCTGCTATCCTGAACATGGAAGAAGTAAAGAGAAACTATTGAGGCTCGCTGATGAAACTATGTATCAAAGCAAGCGCCTTGGGAAAAACTTGGTGATGGTCGTCAGTAATAAAGCGAATTTAGGGGTGGGTGAGGTGTTGGCCAGAACTTGACTCAACTTACTAAGCCTCTCTTTAGGAGAAGGACTGAAGCCTGTGCCTGATAGGATAGGTGGGTTTTACTCCTATGACAGTTGTGAAAGGAAAAACTTTTGGCGTTAGAAGGGAAACCACCCAATAATTCGCTGGTTGAAATGACGGAGCTAGTGCTTCCTCAGCATACCAATGCTTTAGGAACTATTTTTGGTGGTGTTGTCCTGTCTTGGGTAGACATTGCAGCCGCAATCTGTGCTCAAAGACATACCTTAAAGTCCGTTGTTACAGCTTCAATTGATGCCATGCACTTTCTTGCACCGATACGCCTTGGATGGATCGTCAATATAAAAGCATCAGTCAACTTCGCTTCTCAAACCAGTTGTGAAATAGGAGTAAGAATTTCAGCGGAGAATCCACTCACCAATGAATACCACCATACCGCTAGCGCATATGTAACTATGGTTGCACTAGATAGCAATGGTAGACCTACTCCTATACCACCTGTTGAGCCAACTACAACTGATGAAAAAAAGCGCTACGAGGCTGCTTTGAAACGTCGAGATGCTCGCTTAGCTTTGAAAAAAGACCTGAAGAAACGCAATGCTGGCAAGCACTAGTTGGCTTAGCAAAGTTAAGGCTCGGAGGGTTTTTATTCGAAAATAGGATGAATCATGGCTTTAGATATTCTCTACCAAAATGAACTTTTTGAATCTTATACGCAAGGGCAAAAAAGCAAGTTACCTGAGATATTGGACATAGAGAAATCATACCTCTATGACTTTTTGATTAGGATGACTGGAGACCAAAATCGCTCTATCAGTGTGGTCGAACAGGTTTTAAATCAAATGCTAAATTCTGAAGAAGTTTGGCAACAATTGAATAAGTTAAGGCTAGCATTGTACCTTAAGGCGAGAAACCTGATGATAAAGGTTTGGAATGCCGATGTGACTAAGTTGGAGCATCCCTCCTTAATTCATGTTTTGCGTAACCCGGAATCCGACCGTAAGGCCCTCAAGAGGGCTAAGGCATACAGCCATTTGAACCAGGCTATTTCCACATGCGAAGGTCATGGTAGGGAGATTGTGATCCTTCACCTGCGTATTAAGTTTACTTTTAGCGAGATCGCCCAAGTTATGGGCCACTCGAGAGATTTTGTCGAGGAACATTATGGCAAGGCTATAAAACTGATAAAAAACAATGTCCCTAACTTACCTCCAGATCCTCGCAAAGCAATTAGCAATTTGGACGTTTATCCCTTTCCACAAGTAAATGATGCTGATGCCACCGATCTTAGTGGTTTAATTGGGGGCATTGAACGTGATAGGCAAATGGATGTTTTGAAAACATCTTTTTATGGATTTTTAGTAGCAGCAGTTTTTAGCTTATGCATCGTTATTATCGTTCTGTTGCTAAACCCTAAGCTTAGTAATGCACTGACTCACTGGTTAAAATCTAAGCTTGAGATTTTGAAAATTCTGCTACATTCCTTGTAATTTCTTGCTCCAAACGACTAACTTAAGCCTCTGAACATGCTGTCTTTGTGTTGTTCAAAAATTGTATGAAAAAATCGGTAGACTGAAGCTTGCATTGTTTCTACAGGCATTTTGTGGTTATTAGCCAGTTTTTTTGCTACAGCCGCTAAAGAAGTTTTGCCATCTACCATAGAGACTGTTTCAAAATAGGTCTGATGAGTTCCTTTGAAGGCATTGAAAAAGTCCAAAGATGGAATTGGCTCTTCTGGATTTAATAGCCATGAAGGTAGATGGCTTTGGCTCTTGATTTCAAGTAAGGGACTCTCTTTATCTTTAGTTGCCTGCCAAGCATAGACTCTTTCATTTCGTCTATGGCTGCTATGAGGAGAATTGAGATAAGGAAGATCTGCGAACTCTTGGAATTCAATTTGCAATCCTGATTTCATAGAGATATGTTTCACTTCCTCAAGAGTATAGCGGGTTTGAGATGAGCAATGGTCAAACAATAAAGGACTAAGATTAAGCCAATTGCCGCCTGGTCTTAATAGCTGATTAATTATCTTTGCCAGTATTTTAAAATCAACTTGAACAATATCTATGAACCAAGGAGTTATGATGGTGTCGAATTGAGCTGGTTTAAATGGGTGTTTTAGTATATCGCAAAATACCAAATGAAAGTTATCCAAAGGTGGTCCCTGATCCGTGAGAGTGTGCTTTACACAGACTTGGTCAATATCCACAGCTGGATGGGGAAATTCAAAGAATTTGCTTTCCTGCCTTGCAAGTATTTTTTCAGCCACAAGCAAGAGATAAGGGTTCAAATCACATGCTATACTCAGCTCAGGTTTAAGTAAGCGGTGTAAATCAATCGGAAAGCGGCAGCTACCAGCACCAATAAAAAGGGTTTTACCTAGATCCTGTTTTTTGTTTTCCCAAACCTTATTTAAAAGTTGTAGGGTTTTTTCATTTTCCTCAGCATCCCAAGCCCAGTCTCTAAAAATATTGCGCTCATAGCTAAGAAGCTGTTGTTGAACAGGGAACTTTCCCCAAAAAGCATTCGCAAGATTTACATCTTGAAGTGGAGATGAGCTAAGAATTGGTTTGAGCAGATTTTTAAGACTTTTTAGTTGCTCATTTTTTCCTTGGAGAACTTTTTTGAGGCGGTTCTTTGTACTGCTTATGACTTTCTTGTCAGCTATGCTTTGCGTTAGTTCACCAATTTCAGTTTCAATGCTTTTGAAAGACTGTGAAATTCTGGCTCCCCATTCCGTCCAAGAATGTGCAGGGTTGAGGAAAAGCCATGGAATGTTATTACAAAAAGGGTATGCATCTGCCTTGTCGTTGCTAGTGAGTTGGGAGCCCTCTAATTTAAGGTCTCCCCCAGTTTTTGGAGATGCTAATAAGGGTAGAATAGTATTGTCAAATTCCGGCATGGAAATATCCTTGGTGGCACATAATACTTAGCTTTTACTATTTTAGCAGAATCGTCATAATTCCTCGCATTTTTAAGATCGGACCGATCATTGATTTAAGAAAGCTCAAAAATGTAAGTTTTTTGATATTAAAATTTCCATATCTATTTAAAATATAATGATTATTCTATATATAGAATTAATGCCTATAGATTGGGCTAAAGATTCCCATGTAAAAACCCGAATAGATTATTAAGAGAGCATGAAAGTGATTTGTTCTCAAGGTTCAAGACAGTTTTTTGGCTAAGCTTTGCCTGCTTAGCTAAACTTTAGAGGCATGAGTTTTGCTCCCCCTAAATAACCCGCAGAGGTATGATTGCCTCGCGGGTTTTATTTTTTTTTAGATAGAACATTTCGAGCCCTCCACTGTGAAAACAAGGTAGCATTGAGATCCCAAAGGTAGACGGATTTATAAACCTTTTTCTGAGAGTTTCGTTCGGCTTTCACCTAGCGTGCTTACTGTGGAGCTCCTCATTCTTTAGCTTAAGCTTTTTTGATCAAATCTTGGATTTGAATGGCGTTAAAAGATTTTAAACTGCCTCTCTGGAACCTGCCAAGAAAAGGAATAATACTGATTCTGCATTCTTTTCGAATTATTGTGCTTCCTTTGCTAAACTTTTACTCCTGAGAAGTGAATGATAAGCGTTTCTAAAGACAAAGAATGATTGTCTATTTTTGGAATTTAAGTTATAGGGTTTTTACCTAGTTTTTCTTGCGAGTCTAAGGAAAACTGTTTAGATTTTTTGGAGTTTCGAGTTATGTCAAAGAAATTATTTGTAGGCGGGTTAAGCTGGAACACTGATGATACTTTATTGCGCCAGTCTTTTGAAAGATTTGGTGCTGTTAGTGATGCCAGAGTAATCTTAGACCGAGAAACAGGAAGGTCACGAGGCTTTGGTTTTGTAACTTTCGACGATGATGAAGCAGCTATGAGCGCAATTTCTGCTATGGATGGCACTGATTTAGATGGCCGTAGCATCCGTGTGAATGAAGCACAAGATCGCCCCCAACGCGGCAACTTCGGTTCACGCAACTAATAAATACTTCTATCTTTTAACCTTATATATTCCTTGTTATTTTTGCTTAGAAAAAGTTCTCCTACAATAAATGTGGGGGATTTTCTGTCATTGGGCTAAAATTAGCCAGTACATGACTTTATTGAAGGGAGCATACTTCTTGCGGAAGCTTGGCGACTTAGAAAATCATGAAGATGCAAAGTGTTTTCGCTGGTATCTGGAAAGCCAGGGTATTGAGGCGTGGCTGGATGAAGAGGATTCAAACAGTGTTACCGTGTGGCTTGTTCAAGATGGACAAAAAGATCAAGCAATCGAGCTGTTACAAGAGTTTAAAAAAAACCCTGAGGGCTCTCTATACAAAGAAACATCGGCAAAAGCTGCAAAGGAGCATAAAGTTGCGAGCCTGAAAGCAGAGAAGGAACGAAAGCGGGCTCGTCGGGCTAGTAGTGAATCGTTTTTTACGAACTTCCCGGTGACTTTTGCCATTATCGTGATCTGTACGGTAGTTTTTTTAAGTCAAAACATCTTGGAACCATATCTTAGCTTTTCAAGGGATCCATTAAACCATCTGACTGGAGTTAAAAACTTTGCTGAAATTTTGAATGGCCAAATTTGGCGCTTGTTCACCCCAGCCCTTATGCACGGAGATTGGTTTCATATCATATTCAATATGCTTTGGTTCTATCAGTTTGCAAAACAAGTAGAAGGTCATTTTTCTTCGAAGCGCCTACTCTCATTGTTGCTGGTGATTAGTATTAGCTCTCACGTGGTTTTCTATCTTGTTGTGGGACCTAGGTTTATAGGAATGTCTGGAGTAAACTATGGTTTGTTAGCTTATATCTGGACAATGGAGCGATTCTCTTCTAAGCATAGGAATCTTGATGGGCAGGCTTCAAAGTTTTTTATCTTTTGGTACTGTTTGTGTTTAGTTTTAACTTTAATTGGTATGCCAGTTGCCAATACTATACATGGAATCGGTGGGCTTGCAGGTCTTGTGCTCGGAATTTTCCACTCGGGTCGGAATAAGAATCTTATCTTATATTTGAAGCACGATGAGGATGCTTATAAATTTAGTCTTTGGGGGTTTGGTTTGTTGCTTGCAGGGATGATTATAGATCACTATAGCTAATCTTTAAAGACTGGATCAGGTTCAAGCCCTACTCGATACGAGGAATTTTGATGATGAATTCAGCACCCTCTCCCAAGCTTGATTCTACGCAAAGTTCTCCACCATGATCTTGAATTATTGCATAGCTAATGGAAAGCCCAAGACCTGTTCCCAGCCCCTTCGGCTTAGTTGTAAAAAAAGCATCAAATATATGCTCTAAGTTCTCTTCCTTTATACCTTCACCATAATCTTTGATAGATATCTGAGAATAAGCACCTCTTTCGGAAAATTTTACATCTATTGACTTGTTTTTATTTTCCTTTATCGCATCACAAGCATTTGACAATAGATTTATGATAACCTGCTCTAACTGATTTTCACGTCCGAGAATTTTTGTATTTTCATCAATGTCAGAGCAAGTAATTGTTGCTCCAGATTCTTTTACACGGTTTTCAACCATTAACAAACAGTCATCCATCAGAGCTCTTAAATCTATGGTCTCCTTTTTTTCCTGATCTAATCGAGAAAAACTACGGAGGTGGTCGGTAAGTTTTTGGATTTTACCTGAGGCTCTTGTCATCTTCTGTCGACATTTTTCCATGAGTTTCTTATCATCGTTTTTTATTGCTTGATCTAGAAGGTAGTCGTTGCATGATGTTATAACTGACAAAGGATTCCTAATATCATGCATAATGCCACTAGCTAGTTCTCCAATAGCTGCGAGTTTGCTTTGTTGTATGAGCTGGGATTTCATATTATTCAGTGCTCGTATATCACGGATAATACTGAAAGTTTTTATAAACTTACCATCTTCCGAATAAAGAGATAATGATCGCATTTCCACATCGATAACTTTGCCTGATTTGGATTTTAGTTTACTCTCAATGTGATCCATAATTCCTTCTTGCTTTAACTGCTTAAAGCCAATTTTTACTTTATGAACCACTTCATCGGCATATATTTCGAAAACGCTTTTCCCGATTAATTCTTCTTCGGTATATTCAAGTAACTCTACCGCTTTGAGGTTAACTGAAACTAGCCTACCATTTTCATCTACTGAATGAATGATGTCAGGGAAGTGACGAACGATATTTTCAAATATGTTTCCAGTGAGACCTTGTGCAAGGGCGCTTGTGAGTTGCAGCTCGTCAGTTTTTTCTTGCGGGTTTTTACTCATACCATGCTCTCGAAGAATCCTCGGTCCAAGGTGTGCTTCGGAGAGATGAACAAGAAGTTTAGTTAAGAATAAATATAAACCTTTAAATTAAGGTGTTTATCTTCTTTTATTTGATGGCACTCCTTGTTCAATTGAGCTTTTCACTCGTCCTTATGGTTTTGGATTTTTTGGAAAAAGCTTTCTGCGCTCTTTCATTAGACGATTACAATCATAGTCTTCTGAAACAGGAACTAGAATGATAGGAGACCTATTTGGATCTTTATCCTGTACAAATGGAGTGTTTGGAATTTTTAAAAATTCTGGAGATGAACCAATGATTAATTGTTCTGAACGGTCACGGACATGGCCAGTTAGATTGCCATTCTCTGCTAGTAAAACGTGATAGGCAAAAATTTCTCTTCTTGCAATATAGATCTCTACAGGGAACAACCAATAAGCTCTGATTTTGATGGTAACTCCTGGTTTGCCATCTCCATCATCATCACTGAGTCTTGGGTCTTTGGCGTCTTGGGGAAATGGTTCATTTATCCAATCATCAAATTTTACACCAATAGGTGTTGGAGTTTCAGGTCTATAGAATCCCCACTTTCCGTTCTGTTTACTTATGCTGACAGGGGTTGATTTAGGTACGATATTTGTGGTCATAGCATCTGGTATAGTTGTAATAAATGGCTCACTGCTAAGTTGCTCTGAATGGCAGAAACTTTCGGTTGCAATCAACTGGTCACCCTCTGTTTTAAGATCAGTAAACCCATAGGTAACGATTAGGGTTTTCATTGTCTTCGGCCCGACTTTTTGATTGTAAGCCACGATATCATAATGAGCGTAGCGACCGATTGTTGAATCTATAAATTCTTCACGAGACAAATCATGAGCAAAAATCTGGCTCGAAAGTAATGTGAAAAGTAAAAGAGTTACAATATTTGAGGATTTGATGTAGTTCATATTTTAGCCGTCCTTGGTTAAGTGAACTGATCTGGATTTTTAAGTTAGGATAATGCTTCTAATCTACGGTTACTAGTGGAATTTAATGAGAGGCTAAATTTGCTATGTTTAATGGTACAAATCCAGGAATTACTATGGTAGCAATACACTGTCGCAGCAATTGATTAAAGGGAGTTCACTTGTGTTAGAGTTGGGGATGGAAATAAAAGATTTTTTGCGAGAATTTTGGCAAAAAAAACCCCTTTTTATAAGGGATGGAGTAAAAAAATTTTCTTCTCCTTTTTCGGAGAATGAACTAGCAGGTTTATCTTGCGAAGATGGAGTTGAGTCTCGTTTAGTTATAGAAAATGGTAAAATTCCTTGGGAATTAAAATCTGGCCCTTTCGACGAGGCTACTTTGACTTCCTTACCTGCAATAAAATGGACACTTCTGGTACAAGATGTTGATAAATGGGTTTCCGAACTATCGGAATTAAAATCCTTTTTTAGGTTTGTTCCAGATTGGCGTTTTGATGATATTATGGTTAGTTATAGTCCCGAAGGTGGGAGCGTTGGGGCTCATCTTGATCATTATGATGTGTTTTTGTTGCAGGTCACTGGCAAAAAACGCTGGAGTATTGAAAGCAAAGCACGCAAGAAGGGAGAAGATGCTCATATCGATGGAATTGAATTGAGACAACTTGAAACTTTTAATCCAGATCAAGAATTTATTTTGGGTCCGGGGGATCTTCTTTATCTGCCACCTAGGCATGCCCATCATGGGGTGACTATAGATGCAGGAATGACTTTTTCCATAGGTTTTCATGCTCCTGCATACAAAGAGCTTCTAAAGAGTCATCTTGAAGATTGTTTAAGCTTGCTAGATGATGAAGAACGTTTGGGTGACGCTGACCTAAGTCAAGTTGACCATCCAGCAGAAATCTCGCCTAAAACACTTGAGAAAGTCGATCTATTGCTCAAAAAACTGAGTAGCTCGCGACAGGGCATGCCACATTGGTTAGGGGTGCTTCTTTCTTCTCCAAAAGGTCACCATGCTGCTGGATACCAAGCCATAGCACCTGAGCAGTCATTTTCTTGGGAACAGTGTGCACAACTTTTGAGTAGCTGTACTAATTTAATGAGGGAAGAGTCTTGCCGTATAAACTTTATTCGAAATAAGCAAGAACTCTTATTTTTTGTCAACGGTGTTGAAATAATTTGTCCGCTAAATTTCCTAGATTTAGTACTTTTAATTAGCAGATCTTATGATTTAAATGGAAAACAGATCTTGAAAGTGATTCAGAGGGAACCGACAAGCCAGAATTTTTTTCTAGATCTGATCAATCAAGGTTATTTTTACTGGTCCTCTTGATAAGGGCATGCCTATGTTCCCAGCAGAGCTTGAAGCGAGACCAATATGGTAAATCCCTTAAGTTTACCACTCTGACTAATTTTTTCGTTTTCCCACTCTTCAGCAGGTATATAAAGATCTTGGTCGCCATTGGGATCATAGCCTTCGAGGCTGCTGGCTTCGTCTTTTAAATTCCATAGATAGTGTGAAGACTGATAGTTGGCAAAGATAGGCATTTTAAATGCTATTGTCAGCAAGTAGCCTTCGATTCGAGTTTTCAATTGTTCAACTGAGGAACCATAGGTTCTTGAAGGTTTCATCCAACAAAAAAAAATGCCAGGAGATAGAGCTGCATAGGTGACACGCACGCTATTATTGTAGTTAAGGCCAACCTGTGAGTAGTAAGAAGGTATGAGGGGGTCGTCTTGTTCATAGACATTTCTACCTGCAATATCCACATAATTGATGCCAAGTGTAAATCCGTAGCCACCTGCAGGATGTCTAAGATCTAGAACTTGGGCGCTGTAACCCCACCAGGCGTTAACCCCTGTCCCCTGGTAGTCCATCTCAATATTATCACTTTGGTTGGGGTTAAAAGGTCCAGTTATTACATCAGCACTACCTATAATAAACCAGCGGCTTTGCATGTGACCATAACCTACAGATAACAATCCACTATTTCCGAGAAGTTCATATCCTGTGCCAGCTTTATATGAGAGTCGCTCACCTATCAGCCCAACGCTCCAGAAAGAGTTCTTATACTGCTTTTGGCCTTCTTGTTGTTTAGCTTGTGCAGCTATAGGGAGCAATATTATAGCTATTAAAATGCTTAGGAATGTTTTCAAGTCTTACGCTTTCTTTTTATCAACCTTATTATAATAATTGAAAACTCATACATTAAGTACAGAGGCACAGCCATTCCGATCTGTGATAGTGGGTCAGGAGGGGTTAAAATTGCACCTACAAATAAAATTCCCACCAAGACATATCGGCGATATTTAGCTAGCATTTCGGCGCTAATGAGGTCAAGGATTGCTAATAACACCAGAATGAGGGGGGTTTCGAAAATAAAGCCAAAGCCAAAAATCATCAGCATCAGCATAGAAACATAGTCAGTGATGGTGATGATGGGAGTTCCTACTTCCATGCCTAAGGTAATGAGAAATTCTAGCGCTAAAGGTAAAATTATATAGAAGCAGAAGCTAACTCCTGCCACAAATAAACTTACAGAGGCAAATACAAATGGTAAAATGAGCTTTCGTTCATGTTTGTATAGTGCGGGTTCAATAAATTTCCAAAATTGATAAATCCACACAGGACATGCGCAAATGACCGATGATAAGAAACCGACCTTAATGCTAGTGATAAAAACGTCTAGAGGGCCGGTGAAATGTAGGGCATCTTTGTTTGGAGGAATTGCTGAAAGCAAAGGCTGCTTCAGAAATTCTATGAGTTCTGTTGAAAAAGCCATTGCCACGCCAAAGAATATCAGTACCGCAATAAGTGATTTGACGAGTCTTTGTCTTAACTCAACCAAGTGATCAAACAAGGACATAACCTTGCCACCATCAACCAATTGTTCTTCTTCTTCTTCTTCTTCTTTGTTTTCAATTTGTTGTGTCACTTAGTGAGCCTCCAGCCAGTTTGATCCACATCCTACCTCTGTCTTTAAAGGAACTTTTAAGTCCATGGCATGGTTCATTTGGTTCTCGATCAATGCCATTAGGTCTGTTTTTTCCTTCAAGGGGCATTCGAATACAAGTTCGTCATGCACCTGTAACAGCATTTTAGCTTTGAATCCTTGCTCGTCCAACACTTGCTTAATATTGATCATTGCTTTTTTCATTAAATCGGCAGCGCTCCCCTGGATTGGTGAATTAACTGCTATGTTTCTTGCATTGGCTAGAGCTAGGTTCCCCAAAGAACCATCGATGCCTTCAATATTTCTGCGTCTGCCAGTTATGGTTTCACTAAATCCATTTTCTTTAGCAAAAGCTATGGAGTGGTCGATAAAGCCCTTGATGCCAGGAAAGCTGCTAAAGTAGCGTTCGATAAATTCTTTAGCTTCTTTTAGCTTGGCACCAGTTGTTTTTGCAAGTCGGGAAGGGCCCATTCCATATATTATTCCATAATTTATTGCCTTAGCTTTAGAGCGGTCTAGTTCATTAACATCAGGTATGTTCTTTTTGAACATGGTTGCAGCAGTGGCAGTATGGATATCTGCATCGCTATGGAAAGCAGTCTGTAAACCTTGGTCATCTGCCATGTGAGCTAAAATTCTCAGTTCAATCTGGGAATAATCTGCTGAAATCAAACAATGTCCAGGCTTGCTTATAAACGCTTGTCGAATCTCTTTGCCTTTTGCAGAGCGAATTGGGATGTTTTGTAGGTTTGGGTGAGAGGAACTCAGCCTTCCTGTAGCTGTTCCAGTTTGGTGAAAACTGGTATGAATGCGTAGGGTCTTTTCATTGATCAGTTGAGGGAGTGTATCGACATAGGTATTTTTTAGTTTAGTCACAGTTCGATATTGGAGGATCTTATGTGACAAAGGGTGAGCTGATAGCGTTTCTAAGACTGACATATCAGTGGAATATCCGCTTTTAGTTTTCTTAATCCTTTTAATTCCAAGTTTTTCAGGAATTGCAAGTTTTTCATAGAGAATATATTGGAGTTGTTTTGGTGAGTTTATGTTAAATTCCTCACCCGCTAATTCATAAATATCTTTCATAAGTTCTTGAGATTCGCTGAATAAGGATTCTGATATATTTGCTAGGGATTCAGCATTGATAGTTATTCCTTGAGCTTCCATGTCTGCAATAATTGGGATCAGAGGAAGTTCTAAGTCTTCATAAACTTCTTTTAACTGTTTTGGGAGTTGCGTTTGCAGAGTTTCATGCAGTTGCAAGGCACAGTAAGCATCTTCGCAAGCGTAAGGTACAATACGCTCTAGTGGGATGCTTTTCATAGAAATCTCTCCTTTTTTTCCAATGAGAGATGCAGTCGGTATTTTATTTATACTCAAGTAGTGAGCAGATAGCTGATCAATTCCAAAGTTACGTCGATTCGAATCTATTAAAAACCCCAGCAGCATCGAGTCGCCTATGGGTGCTTTAATCTCAATTCCAATGTTGTGTAACATTTGTAAGTCGAATTTCAGGTTGTGAGCAACTTTAACCTTTAACTGGTCTATGAATATGCTTTTGAGAGCATCTATGATAGTACTTGGGGTTAAGTCTGCTTCTAAGTGCTCCGGAATAATGGGAATATAAAATGAGCGTTGGCTTTTCAATGAAAAGCTAAGTCCTATTGGCTTGTCACTGGCTATATCAAGACCTGTGGTTTCAGTATCAAAGGCAAAGCGATCTTCTGCGTTAATTTCTTCAATAAAACTATCAAATTTTTCTTTGTTATTGATAAGATGGTAAGAACCATAGGTGACTGGTTCGGAGTCTTTAGAATCGCTGCTAGTTTCTGTTTTTGGACTGTCTACATTTTCTAAATCGAGACCTTCTTTTTTAGGCTTATTTGCATTCTTTTTTACCCTGTTTGCAAGGGCTTCAAAGTCCATCTCATCAAAAAATGGTAGCAGCTCATTATTACTTAATGCGACTTCAGGGTCAAACTTGGCGTCATCCAAGCTAAACGGTAGAGGAATATCAGTTTTGATCTTTACCAATTCTCGAGATAGGTATGCCTCGTCTTTGAAGTTTTCCAAACCTTCTTTTTGCTTTTTATTGCCAATATTTTCTAAGTTTTCGTAAACCCCTTCTAAACTGTTATAGGTTTGGATAAGTTTTGCAGCACCTTTTTCACCAATCCCACGGACTCCTGGAATATTATCAACTTGATCACCCCAAAGGGCCATTATATCGGTAACTTGAGAAGGTGTGCAGCCATTGAACCGTGTGATTACTTCTTCTTCTCCAATCTTTTCACATATTCCACCTTTTTTAGGAGAGTAAAGAAAAGTATGAGGGTTAATCAATTGCATGAAGTCTTTGTCACCAGAAACCAAATAACAATGGTGGGAAGGGCTTCCCCATTGTGCAGCAATGCTGCCAATCACATCGTCAGCTTCAAAGCCATCAATTTTGATAAAAGGAATTTTCCACAAGTCGAAAAGCTCAAATAACCTTGGAATTTGAAGAGCCAAGTCCTCGGGCATTGCGCTTCGGTTGGCCTTATATTCTGGGTACAATTTATGGCGAAAGTTTTTTTCTTTTGAATCGCATGCCAATACAAGGAAATCAGGTTTTTCATCTTCAATAAGTTTCATCAAAAACATTGCACTTCCAAAGATGGAAGAGGTGGGAAACCCTTTGGAATTGCTTAGAGGCCTACGACTGAGTGCATGGAAGGTGCGAAAAGCCATTGCCATAACATCGATCACAAAAATCTTTTTCATCGAAAAATTCTTTCAATTGATATACAAGTCTCATGATATCTCTTCTTTAGCCGACCCCAATTTAGGCGGGTAAATGAAGAAAAAAACCCTACCGCGTTAGTTAAAAACGCCATGGGTATACCCCCAAGGGGACACCATCCGCCCTAGTCTAAAGCATGGAAAGTGGATTGTCGCTAGAAGATATCGCATTTTGTATGGCAGCTAATTTTGAAAATATGCAAACCGAATCTCGAGGCAACTATATAGCTTAGAGGTTGCGAGGATTTCTTTTTATTTTGCGGCAATACCATTGGTCAGGTTCACCATTATAGGGTAGCTTAAGGCCCGATTTTACAGGAGAGTATGCAGTATGAACGAAACAGCAGAACTTAAAATCAAAGGTAAGGCCTACCAGCTTCCGATGGTTGAGGGAAGCATTGGTGATAAGGCTATTGATATTCGGAAACTCCGGGCGGAGAGTGGCCATATCACACTAGATTCAGGTTTCGGAAATACAGGAGCCTGCCGTAGTTCCATAACCTATATCGATGGAGAAAAAGGAATTCTCCGGTATAGGGGAATTCCCATTGAAGAGCTTGCAGTCAACTCGACCTTTGTTGAGACAAGTTATCTTCTAATTAATGGGCATCTACCGACAAAGCAAGATCTAGAGGAATTTAGCGATAAACTGCGCTATCACTCATTAATTCATGAGGATATGCTACACTTTTATGATGGATACCCCTCTACAGCCCATCCCATGGCTATACTTTCATCCATGGTTTGCTCGCTTTCAGCATATTATCCGGACTCCTTAGACCCCAATGATCCAGAGCAAGTAGAGCATTTAATTCCTAGGGTATTGTCTAAAATACGAACTATAGCAGCTTATTCATATAAAAAGTCAATTGGTCAACCGGTGGTTTACCCCAAAAATTCATTGAGGTATTGCGAGAATTTTTTATATATGATGTTCGCAGTGCCTTCTGAGCCCTATGAAGTGGACCCTGAAATTTCTGCTGCTCTCAACATGCTTTTGATCTTACATGCTGATCATGAGCAAAATTGTTCGACTTCCACAGTGCGGCTCGTTGGCTCTTCAGATGCTAATTTATTTGCTTCAATTGCAGCTGGAATCTGTGCATTGTGGGGTCCAAAACACGGTGGAGCAAATCAAGCGGTGGTCGAGATGCTTGAGCTAATTCGAAAAAATGGTGGGGATGTTAAAGCAGCAATAGCAGCTGCTAAAGATCGCGATAATCCTTTCCGTTTGATGGGTTTTGGACATAGGGTCTATAAAAATTTTGATCCTCGTGCGGCTGTGATTAAGGAGCAGTGTGATAAACTGTTAGCTAGGCTTAATCTTCATGATCCTCTCTTAGATATAGCTAAGAGGCTTGAGGAAGAAGCTCTAAATGATCCGTACTTTACGGAACGCAAGCTATTTCCCAATGTTGATTTCTATTCGGGGGTGCTTTACCGCGCGCTTAATATCCCAGTCAACATGTATACGGTAATGTTCTCATTGGGGCGATTGCCAGGTTGGATAGCTCACTGGAAGGAAATGAATCAAGAAGGTGATGGGCGTATTGGAAGGCCAAGGCAAATCTACACAGGTGAAATAAAGTCGTCTTATGTGCCGTTGAGTGAGAGGATGTAGTATATACTATCTGAGCTCTAAGACGCATTTTGGCCTTTTCCCGCTCTTAGCATTGTAATAGTCTGAGTTCCTGCAGTTTGGTTCATAAAATAAATGCTTTGTGAGGATCGGCGCATCGAGCTTTCGCTGGTGTTTTGACTGACTTAATCTCACAGGTTATCATTTTTTCATAACCACCTTACACTCAATATTATATATAAGTTCTTTTTTTTCTTGGAAGGTATCCATTCATGTATTTACGCTTGCTTACACACACTATAAGGGTGGGCTCCCCAGTTAAATTAATGCTTCCATGGCTATTATTCACAGAAGCTATGTTTGCTCAGACAGAAACCTCTCCTCTACCACAAGAAGTCGCTATTTCTTCACCAACTCTTATTCAAAGGATGTTTGAAGCAGGGCCAGTGGTAAGTTTGGTCCTCTTTATCCTTGTGACCATGTCTGTTCTCACTTGGGCTATTTTCTTTGCAAAGTGGCTTTACCTTCGCCGTATCGAAGTTAATTGCAAAGATTTTACTAAGAGTTTTTGGGATAGTCGTTCGCTCAATGACCTTAATGGGAGATTGAGCGAACATCCTTATAGCCCCCTGCGCGAGGTGTTTCGTAATGGCTACGCAGAATTAGTACGTGGAAGTCAAATGAAAGAAAGTGCGGTAACTTCGGACATTGCTATTAATGCTGCCGTCGACAATTTGACCAGGACGCTTCATAAGTCTAAACAGTATGAAAAAAGACAGCTCGAACGCTATTTACCTGTACTAGCGATCAGCGCTTCAGCTTGTCCTTTTATAGGTTTATTTGGAACAGTTTGGGGTATTATGACAGCCTTTGAGGGTATTGCAAGGACGGGTAGCTCAAGTTTAGCAGCAGTAGCGCCCGGGATTTCAGAGGCTTTGATTGCTACAGCTTTTGGTCTTGCCGCAGCAATACCTGCAGTAGTAGGTTATAACATTGCTGCAAATAAGATTCGAGGAATGATGTCGCATATGGATGGTTTTGGCTTTGATTTTTTAAATATCGTTGAACGCTATTTAGTTTCCGATCGAAGCAAGCCGCAAGGTGGTGGAGCTTCAGAGCAAGCACCGAGGATATAGGATATGGCTTTTAGAATAGGACCGTCATCTGGACATGATGAAGAGCACCAAGATATGGCCGAAATTAATATCATCCCTCTTGTTGATATTATGCTGGTTCTCCTCATCATTTTTATGGTAGCAGCACCACTTTCTATCAGTGGAATTGGTGTGCAGCTCCCTAAAAGTAAAGCGAAAGGGGGAACTGTTGATGAGTCCCGTATTATCCTTTCAATTAATGCAGATGGCGGGTTTTTTCTTGATAAGCAGAAAATTCCTCCCGAACAGCTAGAAGCTAAAATACAGGCTATATTTGCGGTTCGTGATAAGAAAGAAATGTATATTAGAGCGGATAAACGGGTGCGTTACGGCAGTGTAATTGATGCTATGGGAGCGGCAAAGCTTGCGGGAGTGTCAAAACTTTCCATGCTTACAAGTCCTTACCAGACAGCAGCTTCCAATAAAAATAAGAGCAAAGCTTTGAAGACCTTGTGATCGGAGATTGTGATTGGCAGCTCAAAGTTTTGACAAACCTGAGGCACAAAAGTTAGAGGCAAAGATTCTAAGGTGGGTTCTTTTTGCTTCCTTGGCATTGCATTTTGGAGGATTTTTTCTAAAGCCTAGTAAGTGGCTGGAACCGAATCCTGCTCCTTTAGAAGAGTGGGCAATTGAGGCTGATATTTCGGGCTTAGAATTACCAAAAGGCAAGGTACACGAACCAGCTAAAAGTTTGAAAAAGGAAGAAGAAAAAAGGCCTATGTTACCGCAGCTTCCGAAAAAGTTTTCAATAAAAGAGCAAAAAGATGAGCCTAAAGGCCAAGACGATAAGCTTATACCGCAATTAACAGAAGGGGAAAAACCAGTCAAAGAAACTGAGGAAGAGCTTGAAGTGGCGAAAGCAAAGCCGGAAGATGATGCTACCAAACTCTTCAAGGAAGACCTGATGAAACGTCTTAAAAAAGAACAGGAAAGACAAGAGACGCTTGCGATAAAAAAAGCTAAGCAAGAAAAACAAAAAATTGATTCTATTATTAAGCAACGAAAGGGTGAGCTTGCTGGTGATTCTACGACTCATAAAGGGGGCAAAGTTACCAAGAATCATCCTTATATTGTTGCTATTACCAATAAAATTTCAAGAACTTATAGTTTGCCTGGTGTTTACCGGATTGAAACGGGTCAGATGCCTATTCTCGTTATTATTATTGGTAAATCTGGAAAAATTCAAGAATTGACGCTCCATCAGTCTTCAAAGAATCTTGCTATGGATAAACTCGCATTGAAAACAGTCCAAGATGCGGCCCCTTTTCCTAAGCCCCCGAAAGAAATTTGGGGTAAACCAATACGCTTTAGGTTTGATCCAACACCTATGTAGTTTGTTAGGAGGAAATGTGAAGTTTAGTTTTTTATTGTTTGCAGTATTACTTCCTTATGTTGTGGCTAGCGCTGTAGCAAAAAGTGAAGCAAATACAATCGTTGTTGATATCGATAATCCTAAGTTTCGTAAATTGGTAGTAGCGACTCCGAATTTTAATATTTCGCCTCAGTCAGACGAAAACCTTAAAAAGTGGGGTAAAAAAGCTGCTGTGGACTTGTCAAAACTGTTGGAGTTTAGCGGATATTTTCGAGTGATTGACCAGCTCGCTTACCAAGGGATAAAGACTACAAAAGATAATAAACTAGTATCAGGAACTATCGCAGGCTTTGAAGGTTATAACTTTCTTGAGTGGAAGAGTATCGGGGTTGAATCCTTAACAGTAGGTAGTATCAATAAGCAAGCAGATGGAAGTTACCGGATTGAGCTTCGCACTGCTGATTTGAACAAGGGCGAAAGGCTTGTTGGTAAAGCATACACAGTCAAAGACCTTCAAGATCTTGATATGGTTATGAAGCAGTATGTAGATCGAGTTTTAGCTGCTTACACTGGAAAGCCAGGAATATTTTCTAGTAAAATAGCTTTTATAGGTAGAAAGACTAAAAACTCTGATAAGCAGGTTTATATCTGTGATGTAGATGGCAAAAATCTTCGTCAAGTCACCTTTACAAAGGCCTTGCACCTTGCTCCGTCCTGGAGCCCAGATGGTTCAAAGCTGCTATTTACTTCCTACGAATCAGGAAACCCTGATCTCTATATGCTTGATATGAAAACTAACAAAGTTGAAGGATTAGCTGCCTACAAAGGCTTAAATAGTGGGGGAGTCTTTTCTGCTAATGGAAAGCTAGTGGCTTTTTCTGGTTCAATTAGAGGAAACACTGAAATATATCTAAAATCTTTGCAAAAATCTAGTCACAGAATGCCTTTGCTACAGGGACATGGTATCGATGTAGATCCTTCATTTTCACCAGATGGCAAATGGCTAGCTTTTGTTTCAGGTCGCTACGGAAATCCGCATATTTTTAGAGCACAGCTTGAATGGAATCTTGATAAATCTCAAGTCAAAGTGGTAGGAGATAAAAGGCTTACTTATGCAGGTTGGTATAATGCAACTCCTGCTTGGTCTCCTGATTCCGAAAAAATCGCATTTGCTGGCTTTGATCGTGATATTGGGCGTTTTGATCTTTTCTTAATGAATCATGATGGAACTAAGCTTGAACGTTTGACTATAAAGTCTGGAGACAATGAATCACCATCTTGGTCACCTAATGGTCAGTTGATAATGTTTCATTCCAATCGGATCGGTGACTCGAATCACAAAGGCCGCTCACAACTTTATATTATGAATCGTGACGGTAGTAGTCAGAGGTTGATCAGTACAGGCCTATATCAAGCGCAAACTCCTCGATGGGGACCTTTCCTTTTAGACTAGTTCCTTTTAAATTGAGCCACGAGCTCAGATCTAAATTTTTTGCGCTCCAAAATAGCTTCTCAGTTTATGGTTTGCCTTATATGGTAAGTCATCTTTCTGTACAAAAATCCGTCTATCATTAACCAAGGAATTTATTTAAAACCAATATGTCAATTTGACGGGTTTTTTGGGGTTACTTAAATGTTCTCAGTAAAGCTTATGGTTCTCCTATTTGGCTTGGTCAATTCGCTCACAATTTTTTATGATTTATTCATTCGCCAAAAAAAACAGTTGAAGGGTGTGAAATCTCTCTGGAGAGACCTTGTTGGTTAGTATCATTCAGTTATTGTTTAACTAACTAGATCTCTCTTTGCTTTCCTGAGCTCCTTGGATTTTGCATAATCTTGGAATTATTTGCTTTCTATTGTCATATTCTATCCCTCTTATATATGAAGTAAAGTTATCCTTTTTGTTGGATTAACTATCTAATTTTATGGTTAATTCAAAATACCATCTTTATTTTTGGTTGAATTTAGTGTAGATTGCCATCACGTTTAGATCGGAAGCCAAAAAGGGTAAGCACAACTGAGACTTATAAAGAGAAAGAGCTTAGGTATGTCGTTTATTCCTTCATAGCATTCAATCCGACTAGTAAACATGTAATGTTTTAATCTTATTGTAAGGTTTTCATCTTATAAAAAGTTTTGAATTACGGAGAATTAGACCTTGGACTCTATACAAAAAAAGATCTCAAAATCCTCAAGCTCATGGCTAAAAGCATCGGCAAGTCTTATGATCTGTTCACTGCTTTTAAACGTACTAGTATCTAATATAGCTTATAGTAGGGATGCAGAGAGTTTTTTCCGTAGGCGGGGAGTCGGATTGGCGGCGAATAACCTAGTTGCAAATGTTCAAGATTCTTTGCAAATAGGGTCTCAACTAGGGAAGTTTGAGTTTTTAAATAAAATGCCTGCAGGTAGTCTTATTAGTCCTGCTTTAGGGATCTTGGGTGCCAGTACCCTAGGTCTTATTACCATCATTACAGATCCTAATATCCGAGGTATAAATGAAGGTCTTGAACAGTTTGGGACTGCAGGTTCTAAATTAGGGTGGGGAGCAGCTGGTTTGTTTGGATACCACAAAACTCCAAAAGGCTTATCTCAAGTAAATGTAAAAGGAAAAAAACACCCAGATGGAGCAGCATCCTTTAGTAGCTTAACTTTTGATCATACTGACGAAGCTAAGCTTCATGTTGAGAGTACATTTCGCTCTATCCAACAAGGAGATCCTCTTAAAAATGCCATATTCTACGGTGATGCAGGAACAGGAAAGTCTGCAGTATCTAGGTCTTTCGCTCACTTGAAAGGATTTAAGGTCTACAGTGTAAGTGGTCATCAGATGAACCTCGAACGAGGTCGACCTATAAGAGGGCAGAAACAAGATGAAACAGCAACTTTTAAAGAAATAACTGAATGGTTGAAGCGAGTTTCAAATAAAAACAATAAGATTATTCTTGATATATCAGAAGGCGACTTTCTTTTAAACAAAATTGCTAGTAATAGTGGGTTTCAAAATTATTTTAAGAAGAACTATGAAAGCTCCCAAGAAAATTTTGCGCTTTTTTTCAGTTGTAATTTTAATGCTGAAGTAGGTGAAGCCTTAAAAAAAATTAGTGAAACTAGTGAGCTGGACCGTAGATTTAAGGACCGGATTAATTTTAAGACTCCTAGTGCGAAAGTAAGAATGTTACTTCTAAAAAATAGTATTACCGATACGATCATTAATCTAAGCTCGAAGAAAAGTAGCGAAAATAAATCTATTTTCTTTGAAGTGAGTAATTTCTTTGATGGAGTCTTCTCCAACCATCAGCTTATCAAAGATGACTTTGTTCCAAGTACTGAAGGCTACTCTCACGATCATATGATTAAACTAGGACAGAAGCTGGTACAAGTGTTTGCAATTGCCCGTTTGGACGAATTGCGAGGCATTGATCCAAGGTTGACAGAGTTTGACTACATTGATGATAAGGAATCAAAATTTGCAGAACCATTGGATCAGGTTCTAGCTGTGCTAAAAAGACCTTATGGAGATTCAGAATGGGTGCAGCAAAAGACTATTGAATTTATGGAAAAACAACAAGAAGATTTCGAGAAAAAGATTCCTTTGCTTGAAAAGCAGCGTAAGTTCTTAGAGTTACAGAGGCTAGTCCAAACTGGAAACTATGAACTTGATGGAAATGGTAGTCCTATTGCAAGAGATAATAATCAGTATGGCAACCAACGTGGAGGCCGGTATGGAGCTCAGTATGATGATCGATTTGGGAGAGGAAACGGCTACGAATTCGATGAAAATCCTTTCAACCAGTAACTCCTAGTCTCTTCGAGACTAATTCCCTATTTTTCGATTTTGCTCTTCCTTTTATATTTAATATTATTTAACATATCCCTTATTCACCTTTCTTGAAACAGAACTAAACTATCCCTAGTTTAGTTTATAAAAAAATTTTCCACTCTTTGGAGGCCAAGAAGGGCGGTGGCTTTGGATCGGCGAATTTTTGTAAAATCTTCCATGGCATTTGGTCTGGGGCTCTCTCACTATGGCTTTGGAGCGACTCTTTGGGAACCTTCTCGAAGAAATTATATAACAGACTCACTCAATAGAATCTGTTTTGGCTCATGCAATGATCAAGACCTCTCACAAGAATTTTGGGTAAATATAGCACAAACTAATCCAGACCTTTGGATCTGGTTAGGGGATAATATTTATGCAGATTTTGCATCCCCTGATGAAAGGCAACTAGAATATTTGGCTCTTCAGAGTAACCGGTATTATGAGGACTTCGCAAAAAGCTTTCCTGTGGTAGGAATATGGGACGATCATGACTTTGCCTTTAATAATTCTGATGGCACTTATGAGCACAAAGACAGAAGCCAAGAAGCGTTCTGCGATTTTCTTCGACTGCCCATGCAACATTCTCTGAGAAATAGTCAAGGCATTTATCAGAGTTATGTTTATGGAGGTAATACTAAGCGCGTGCACCTTATTCTGCTTGACATGCGGTTCTTTAAAGAAGGAAATAGCTTGTTGGGGGAAGAACAGTGGCAATGGCTCACAAGGGAGATTATCTCCAGTCCCGGTGACTTGATTTTACTTGCTTCTTCACTCGCAGTTCTTTCTGAATATAGCGGCTTTGGCTTAGAGGGGTGGGCCGGCTATCAATCTGAGCGTAATCGCTTGTTTGAGCTGCTAGAGCAATGTTCACAACCTGTGGTATTGCTGAGTGGTGACCGGCACTATAGCGAATTAAGTCGTAAAACCCTTAGAAATGGAAAGCCACTATATGAGTTCATGGCCAGTGGTCTTACGCATAATACCCCTGTTGGGCTTCCTAACCGGTACCGGATTGCAGGCAGAGCCGGAGAAAATAATTTTGGTCAGTTAGATTTTACTTGGCAAGATGAAAGGATTTTTGTAGGTTTCAGAGCATTGTCTGCGAATAAAGGGATCAAATTATATTCTTACGGAACTTATTTGAATCTTAGTTTTTAGTTGAAGAGTATCATATGTTTCGATTGTATTGTAAATTTATTATGATTTATATTTTTGAGAGTTTTGATAAACCTGAAAGGCCCATTAACTCTATTTCATGAGATTTCGTTTTAGTGCTTTTCTCTTGAAAGTCAATAATGAGGTCTTGGATATCAGTGTCTATGAATTCGTTTTGACGCCCATCAATTTGAACTAAGCTATTATGTGGGATTAGATCCAAGCTCCTTTGTAGCGATGGTTTTGCTAAAAAGCTTACATGTACAGGAAGTTTTATCTTAACAATTTTTCTACTCGAGCTATTATCAATTTCTACTTTGAATGCTCGTTTATAGTTTGAATATAGGATAAAGCCAATGGAGCAAACTAGTCCAATGAAGATTCCTACTAACAAGTCTGTGAAAACAATCCCTACGATAGTAGCCAAAAATGGTATGAGTTGATGGTAACCCTCCTCTTTCATGCGTTTAACAAGCTTAGGGTTGGCAAGCTTCATTCCAGTGGCGACTAATATTGCTGCTAAGCTTGACAAAGGAATACTATTCAGTAGGCTGGGTATCCCAAAGGTAGCAATAGTTAGTAGGATTCCGTGCAAAAATGCTGACCATTTGCTTGCATTGCCTGCTGAAATATTGGCTGAGCTTCTGACGATAACAGATGTGATTGGTAAGCCTCCTATAAATCCACAAATAAGATTGCCGACTCCCTGGGCGACTAGTTCTCGGTTAGGAGGACTTATTCTTTGCCTTGGATCTAACTTATCCACAGCATTGAGATTTAGCAAAGTTTCCAATGAAGCAATAACTGCTATAGTTAAGCCCCCTATTAATGCTGTTTTATTGGTTATTAATGAAAATATACTGTGAGAGTGCCATAAGTCTTTGAATTGAACTTCTTCCAGGCTTGGAAGGTTTACTAAGTGCGATGTACCAATAGCTAGCTGAGGAAAGAAAATGATAAATAGATAGTTTAGTAAGACTCCAAGTCCCACAATGAATAAAGGTAGGGGAATAGTTAAGCGTTTAATAAGTCGAAAATGATCGCCGTAAAGAAGGATTGCCAGAGATAATAAACCAATAAAGCATGCTCCTAACTCTATATGAGAAAAAAGAGTTAATATTTGAGAAAAAGTCGTTTCATGGTTGATTTGTGAGAAGGCAAAATCTCCGGTGGGGTCTGAGTCCTCACCAAACAGATGGGGGATCTGCTTCAATATGAGCAAGATTCCGATTCCTGCTAATAAGCCTTTGATAACACAGTTAGGAAAAAACGATGCTATAAATCCAGTCCTCATTAAGCCAAATAGGATTTGGAAGATTCCTGCCAAAACGACAGTTCCTAAAAATAAGTCAAAACTCCCCAAGCTTGAAATCTGGCTTGCTACGACAGCTGCAATGCCAGCAGCTGGGCCACTTACGCTTGTGTGAGAGCCGCTGATGACTGAGACTACTAACCCACCAATGATTCCAGAGATCAGTCCCGATAATAAAGGTGCGTTTGAAGCTAGCGCGATACCTAAGCAGAGTGGAAGGGCCACCAAAGCCACCACGATTCCGGCTCGCAAATCAAATCTCAATGAACCCAAACTAAGATCCATATTGACCTCACAAGTGTTGATATTTTCTGTTGGAGTATTTGTTCAATATTCAAATTTATAAATTTGAGCATAGTTGAACGCTACAATTTTTTAAACAATCATACTGATAAGTCAGCAGATAAACTGAAAGTATATACGAACCTGAATTTTAGGTTAAGTATTAAGAATAATGAAATTAGGCAGCCATCAGTGAAATCTTAAATTTCGTTCCCCGGTTTTCACCGCTTGTTTCCGATTGAACAACAATTTCACCTTTGTTGTATTGGACGAACATATATACAATGGGCAAGCCAAATCCAGTACCTTCCTCATTTTCTGTGCCTTTTCTCGATGTTTTTTCATTAGGGTCAAATATCTTTCTTATCAGCTCATCTGGAATCCCGATGCCTTTATCCGCAACGGTGATATCCACGGTTTTCTGATTACTTTCCAAAGCAATTGTTATGCTCTCCCCTGGTGGGGTAAATTTAATCGCGTTTGATACTAGGTTGTTTAGGATATTTGACCTAAGACTGACTTTGTCTGCCATAACATAAACTGGTGAATTGGCTCCCTCGATATTAAATTTAATATTTTTTTCTTTTATTTTTTCTACGAAAGTATCCTGAAGTTGAGAAATAATTTCAGATACTTCAACTTTTTCTAGGGTTAAAGCAGCTTTTCCAGATTCAAGAGATTTAAGCTGTTTAACGTGCTCAAGTATCTCAATAATGGTTTCATTGTGACCTTGCGCTTTAGTTAACTTTTCCTTGAATTTTTCATGGTCATTCTTGACTTTGTCTTTTCCTAATAGAAATAGAGAAGATTGTACGACCGTTATATGATTTGACACATCATGACAAATCACTCGCAATAAGTTTTCATTTTTGACTAGTAATGAGTTTAGTTTAGAGGTTCTTTCTTTTACTTTTTGCTCCAAACGTTCATTCATTACCTGTAAGGTCACAAGTACCGATTTAAGCTCGCTAATCATACTATTTATGTTTTTAACTACAACATTGATCTCATCATTTCGTGGCTTTCTTTGTAATTTTAGGGGAACATTCCCTTTGCGTACGTCGAGTCGCTGCAGAAAGGACGCAATATTTTCTAAGTGACGCGTGATATAGTAGCGAATTAAAAATAGAATTATAAAAGATACGATGAAAGTTTTAAGTGCTTGGCCTAATAGGACTAAAAGGATCCGGTCTACTAACCTTTTTTGAACAGTATGAAGAGATAAGTGTATGTAAAAGTTTCCAACTTTGTGGGAAGTATTATTAGTTTGGTAAATAAGAGGGATAGATTTTTCGATTACCTGAGATCCACTTCGGTTTCCTACCGAATATATCTCTTTATCATTTTCTCCATAAATCCCAACAAATTGAACATCAGAACTGTCTTGAATACCATGAAGAATGTTTTTTATCTGCTTTTTATCGAAGGTCCAAACACTTGTAGTTAAAGTATTTATATGTGCTTTTTCAATCAATTGAATGGATTCTTTGAGCTTTCCCAAATCTTTTCTATAGTCGATATAGAGTTGGAAGCTGGTAGTAACCAAAGTTACTACGGAGCTACTTAGCAATATAAGAACCAGTAATTTTTTACCAAGTGACTCTTTCATAGAATCTCGATTACGGTATTTCCCTAATTTGTGTACTCTTTAGTTCTATCGACTGGCAGGAGTAAAAAATTGAGGAGTCTAATGGGTAAATAATATCTGGAAAGGTTTAAGAAAGGTAAAAACATCAAAGATTTATACTTCAATTCTTAGAACTTAACTTAACTTTAAAGACCTTTCTCTTTCTAGGAAATAAGTCCTCTAACTTATGGAAATCTATAAATTGGACATTATTCGCCGAAGCATACTTCTTTAATTGGTTTACAGTGCTCATTAGGGATCGGAGCGTGCTCCAGGCAGTCTCTTGATAGATTGCAAGATGAAAATGAAAGCTATTAGCTCTTCCAGAGTGCTCAGTTTCAAGAATCCTAGAGAAGCGCTCTACTATTTCTTTGCTGCTATTGTAGTCAGGGATTCCTCCATTAAGGACTATTTGACCAAGAGAACCTTTTTCAGTTTGAGAATAAAAAGGTTGATAAGGTGGGTCCATTGAACCCCAAATATTTTTGAGCCAATTAAAAAGCGGAAAATGTTTTAACCTATTTTTCATAATTTCAATCGGGATTGCAGATGCATCGTAAAGTATTCCACATTTCCTAACAGCTTCAAGGACATGTGGTGCTGCCATCCATCCTCCAGCCATAAATACATCCGGCTCCCTTAAACCGTTTTTGGAAAACAAATACTGGCTACGTTTAATCATCCTTGTTATCTCGTCTTCTGTATAAATGCTTAATGGAACTTCATGACCCCACTCTTGTGAGTAACTTTGATCTGAAAGCTGGTTTCCCCAAAAGGTAGGCTGTTTGCGAAAAATGATCCCAGCATATTGAATGAAACCACGCCAAGGATGCAGATGGAGGCCGATAATATCCTTGCTACTTATGGTATTTTTAATTTTATCCAGAGTTTGGCTTGAGTTCGTATCAGGTTTAGTAAAATAGGCTGGATTTAGAAATTGGATCATTGGAATCCAAGGTAAGTCTTCTTTGATCTGTCTCAAAGCTTTCAAATTGTGAGGAAATAAGTCCTGACCTTCCCAGATAACTCCAAGAGTGAGTATCACTTGTTTTTCTTGTTTGTCGTCACTGATGGGATTAAAGTATCCAGCTCTAATTTCCTTAGCTTCAATCACTAGAAACGATAACATGGAAAAAATGATTCCAATTGGCTTTAAGGTCTTAGGACTCATAAAGGTACCCCGTTCATTCAGCTAGTACTTTAATCTATTTTGCTTGTAAGGTTGTTATCGAGCGAATTTTGATAAAGTTAATATGCAACTCTTACCCAATTCTAGGGTTTTTTCCAATGAGTGCTAAAGCAAGAAGAGGTAGTAGAAAAAGTACAAGTAGACTTAAATGACTGCTATTTTTGTTCTGTCCAGAACCGATAGCCCCACAGTTAAAAAAATCACTATCCGAACTCGAGCTGTTTCTGGAAGATTCCACAGTTGAGTTTCCTGAGGACTGTTGGCTGCCGGGAGAAGGCCATGAGCTTGAATTATTGCAATCAATTCCCTGGAGGAAAGATGATAGTCCTTTTGCTACGGCTGCGTCATAAATTGTACATGCATTTGAACCTTGATTTAGATCTTGATCTGCAAGCATAAGTGACACTAAAAAATCCTGGTAGCCAGTATCTCTCACAAAATAATCGAGGGCAGAATAAGTAACATTAGTAATACTTTCCAAGCCCATACTTTCTCTTAAATTCCACAGCATACCTGAAACCACCTGCCCCTTTAAATGTGGTCCAAGGATTTCATATTGGCTATCACCATAAGCCAGGTTGAGATCGGCTGTACGTAAACAGCTTGATTCAATCATACAGCTAGTTGAACCTGCTGGACAAATTGACTCGCCTAGACATGGGTCTGAAGTCCGGGAAAAGGCAAAAAAATCTGCAAGACCTTCATGTAAAACTAAAGAGTCACCGGAAGTGGTTTTTAAAGTATTGAATACAACATGATGTCCAAATTCATGGGAAACCACATCTGAATCAAGAGCTAGATTTTTGAGTACAGAGCCATCTCCATCACCAATAGAAATTACTGCTTGGTTAGCGTATACCGCTCCAGGAGGTTGGTAGAGAGCATTATTTTGGTTATTTCCCAATACTGCATGAACCTCTAGGAGTATGGGTTGTTTTTCCACGAATCCATAACCTAGACCTTGGAAGAACGCGAGCATATTCGTAGCGTGTATAAACACAGATGCTTCAGCAAACTCAGGTTCATTCGGTTGATAGATAAAATTGTGATCTTGAGAAAAGGCTTCATCTTCGGCTGTTGTAGTATTTGAATCAGTATTCGTCTCGAAAAAAGTACTTCTAAGATACCCATCTCCTGTTAACTTGGTGGTGAATGTCGCTAATTGTCCATCTTTTGGGTTTAATCGGTATGCTTGAATATTTCCATCAACTTCAAAATAAAGAGGGCTTATTTGATAGACCTGGTGGTTGTCAGTTAGGACAGTGTAGCTTCTTCCGGCGACTCTTCCGACTATTTTCCATAGGCCCACAATGCTATCACCGTGTACATCATAGCACCTCTTATAGCTTATGAGCTTAGGCTCTTCATTATCGACAAATGTCGTTGCTGTAATTTCCTCTTTCGCCAGTGCCCAGCTTTCATGAATATCAGGCCAATCTTCTAATCGGGAAAAAGTAGCATAGGGTGGGAGGGTAGGTAAGCGTCCAATCATGCTTACGGATCCTAACTGGTTTTGAAAAGCTTTGACTTCGTATTCACAGAAGGGAGTGCCATTGAGCTCTAAGCCAGCACTTACGATCTTTCTTGAAGTGTGACCTTGGAGAGAAAGCTTATTTTCACTTATTGGGGCTGTCTTAATCTTGATCTCGGCTAATTCTTCGGGAATATGTTTTGATAGTATGGCGATTAGGCCATCTTCCATCCTAATTTCACCGCGCTCAATTCGTTGTAAAATTCGTTCCTTTATATCCAACAATGAGAACTGATTATGCTCTAGAAATGGGTGAATACTTACCTCTATAGTCTCTTTTTCTACAGATTGCCTAACCTGATCAAATAAATGTTCTATAGGCCAAGAAAAGGCATCAGATGTTTTGTTCCAAATACCAAATAGGCTTGAGACAATTAATAGAGAAAATATTGATGATTTTACTTGCTTCATATGCTGTCCTGGTCTTGACTCTGAATACAAGCCGTTCTAAATAGAATCTGGTGGCTCTATTCACTGAGCATGATCGGATTTTTTACCTCAAGCTTGAATAGATCTTTATATAAGCTAATAAATTTAGTTATCTAGGTGATAGGAGATTAGGTGGGTTTTACAATCACTGCAATCGAGGGGAATCGTCAGCGTTTGGATGGTGGATCTATGTATGGCAATGCCCCCAAGGCTCTTTGGAGTCGTTGGTCAGAAGCAGATTCACTCAATCGTATTGAGTTAGCATGCCGTGCCCTATTAATTGAAGGTCCAGACTATAAAATCTTATGTGAAACAGGAATCGGCGCATTTTTTGAACCCAAATTTGCAGAGAGATATGGGGTTCAAAATCCAGAGGAACATCTTTTATTAGCTAAACTTAAAGAACTCGGAATTGAACAAAATGATATTACGTACGTTGTTCTATCTCATCTGCACTTTGACCACGCTGGAGGACTTTTGCCCAAATATAGGGATATTATAAATGGGGATGACAATCTCTTGTTCCCAAAAGCAAAGTATATCATGGGAAAAGAAGCGTTTATGCGTAGTAAAAATCCTCACCCTCGGGATAAAGCATCATTTATACCACTGTTGAGTGATAAGCTGCATGATGCTATGGACCGATGTATTTTTGTGGAAAGGGGAACAACATTTGACATGTTTGATGGAAGGATGAGCTTTTTCTTTTCAGATGGTCACACCCCGGGCCAGATGTTAACAATTTTCAGAGGAGACAAAGAAACAGTATTCTTCTGTGGTGATCTCGTTCCTGGAAGTGCATGGTTACATACCCCTATTACTATGGGTTATGACCGATTTCCGGAATTGTTAATCGACGAAAAAATGGCCTTATACAAGCGAGCTTTGCCTGAGAATTGGTTGATGTTTTATACCCATGATCCTAAAGTCTCTGCATCGAGATGCAAAAAGGATGAAAAAGGCCGTGTTATTGCGGATGATATTCAAGGGGATCTGAATAGGTATATAATTTAAGTTAGATGTAAAGAGTTAATCATCCGACATTTCACATGATTATCTAAAAAATATCTTAAAGTTTAATCTTATTAACTCCGATTACCTATTGCCAAAAGGCACATTACAGAGAGTCATCAAGGTGTTTGACGTAAAAAAAATATTGATTATTAGGTGTTTGTGGCTTTTTGTCACTGGTCCAGCTTGTAAGCAAGATAAAGGAAAGTCTGCTGAAGAGCTGTGTCGGGAAAAAGCTGCTGAAGGATACCTTTGGTCCGGTTCAAAATGTGTCAAACCCGAAAAAGGGAGCCTGGACAAAAAGCAGTGTTCAGCGATTAAAGGTGCGAGTTGGAATCAGGGTGATTATCTTTGCACTGTACCTAGTTCTGATTCTGAATGTCAGTTTCTTGGAAATGACTTTTATTGGAATGGTGATCAATGTAGTAATTCTACTGCACCCAAAAACTTTTTTAGACACTGCAGTGATCCAGATTCGGATGACATTAAACATACTGTTGCCATTATATCTAAACCGTATATTGATGGAGAAAATGTACCAAGTTGTCAGGATATATACGAACAGCTAAGGAAGAAGACATCTTTAACCTATCAAAGTGAAAACTTAGTAGACCTAAGACCATTTCAACGTCTTACGAAGTTGAAATTTCTAGATCTCTGGAATAATAAAATTACTGATATTTCATCCCTTGCGAATTTGAAAAATTTGGAGGTTTTGAAATTAGGACATAATCAAATTTATGACGTTGGTCCATTGCAGAATTTAAAATCATTAAAGATTCTTTCGCTATTCGAAAACCAAATAAAAAATATTGCTGTCCTCAATAATCTATCTAAGCTTGAAAGGCTGGATGTCTCTTTTAATCGGATTATAGATCTAGATCAATTAAATCCAGAAAAATATACAAAGGGTTTTTTTAGTGAAGGGAATGATAGCCCTCCTCCGGTTACTTATGATGTTGAACCAGATGCTGAAAAATAGTTGGAAAAGTCGTTGCATCTTGAATTAGCATGCCTCATATTAGAATCTATAAATCTAAAAAATATTTAGCAAAAAATTATATTATAATGGATTCAGGTATGAGGATATTTTTATTCTTATTTTTTCTAGTAGTAACTATTATATTTGAAAAAGGTTCATTCGCTATAAACAGGCCAAAAGTTTTGGAGCAAGGCGATTTTGAAATATCTGAATATAGCTTGGATGTAATACTAGAAAAATATTTAAGTGACTATATAAACCTAGCTTTACATTATCCGCGAAGTTTTTTTCCATATTATTTAGTAATTCCTAAAAGTCATGAAGTACCCAAATTTATCTATAAGGATTGGTGCAAAAATTCTAAGATATTTGTCAGAGGTAGATATAAAAAAAAGATAAAAAATATTATTTATCAGATTTGGAGGCAAAAAGAACGGCATTTTTCCCAGGTAAAACCCATGGAAAAATTTAGGCAATCGCTAGATTCTCTAGACGGCATTATTGATAGGCTACGAATACAATTTTTAGCCTTCAGAAATGATTACGATGAACGATTGGTTGATCTTTTAAGTGATAGCCCGCACTTATTGGCAGATTTCAATAAAGAATTGGAAAACATTCACAAAGATTCTTTTAAAAAAATGCTGCATTACCGTAGTTATTACAAGAGACAAACAAGGTCTTATCCAGGTAAAATTTTGGAGACAAAATATATGGTTGACCTTGTAGAAGGAAATCATTTTGGGCTTGATGCTGTGGACCTTTATAACAGCATACGTGAGCTTAAATCTGTCTATAAAAATAAATTCTTCTTGGAGATTTCGAAGGCATCAAATAATAGATACCCCAGTGACGGTATTGTATTAAGGTTTTTCCAGCCTAAGTCTAAATATTCGAAGCAAATAGATAGCTATGGTAATCCTGCAAAACGCCATGTAATGACTCCCGTGGCTGATGATTATACTTATTACTTGATTAGAACATTTCATCAGGGAGATGCTTCTTTGGCGAAGTTAATTGCCGATAAACACCTACAAAGAGCTGTATGGAGGCTAAGAAGAAAAGGTTTTGAATCTTTGGCAGTGGAATTGGAATCGTATGTTTACAATAAGATTATGCATCCTGGAGCCATCATTGATGTACGTTCTTTAGGAGGAGGGATTTCTAAAAGTTTTAAGGTAGAATTTCCTCATGAAATCCTTGGTGTATATAAACCAAAGGCAGTTCTTAATTTTCGTCAGGGGAATAAAAACATGCTAGCATATATTGCTGCAGGACATAAAAACGAAGTAGCAGCATTTCATATGGATAGACTTCTCGATCTCAATATGGTTCCCATGACCAAGCTTACGGTGCCTCTAGATAATAAAATTGGATCGTTGCAGTATTATATTAAAAATACCTACAAGGCAAGGGATCTAAGCCGTGTTAATCCTAGGTTTCCTATAAAGAATCATAAGCTATCTAAAGGTAAAGGGCATAGCCGGCTCACTAACGACATTGTCTTGTTTGATTGGATTATTGACAATATAGATCGAAATTTAGATAACTATTTAATTCAATCTGATGGTCAAATAATTTTGATTGATCATGGATTTTCGTTTGTTACATCCTTTTACCTACAAGCTGGAGAACAACAGCTAAGGAGGATGTTTCCATCTGAAAAACTTGCAAAGAAAATAATGTACTTGAAAAATAACCCTCAACTTGTACCCCAGGCTATTTCAATTTTGGTTGGGAAGGAAGTAGCAAATTCAGTGCAAAAAAGGATTAACCATATCGGCCATTATTTAGAAACGTACACCCAAGCCAATCCAAGTCATAAAAAAGCTATCGAAACCGGAAGCGGTGCCTAAAAGGGTATAGTTGCGGATTTCAGCTTTAAAGCTAAAGCGTTTTTTGAAATGAAATTTTTGCCCAACTCCAAGAGTTATAGTTGGAGTCGACTCTACAACTGCCTCAGGTCTACCTTTATCCCCGATATACGCTAGGTGACTATCATCAAGCTGTGGGCAAGCGCCGGGGATGTTATCTTCACTACAAGTCTCGGCAATCTCATCTTCAGGGGGTGCTGTTCCTCTAGAGATATTGCCGTTTCCTAGTTTTATTTGTTTTGGATAATAGGTCGACTGAGTGATCCCGCCGCCCATAGTTATAAATAGATCAAAATATACAGTGTTAGTCAAGAAAGCTAGCTGTTTGCCATATACAGGATTCCAAACAGCTGCAGCAGTTAAAATCGTTCCTAATTCTCTTATCGGAACGTAGGCAGGACCAAAACTTGCACCCTTATAGGGAACAGGGTTATTGTTCTCATCTGTAGTGTAAAGTGGATCTGCAGGATCTTGGCCGGGAGCTGGGCAAGAAGATCCTACGTTATTGAGAAAGTCGTTGTAGAACCTTTCTATGCAATAGCGTTCAGACTTATCAGAGTTTATAGCCATCGCCCCTTCCAAGGTAAATCCCCACTCCTCATTAAAGTAGTAGTTGATATTTGCATGTAGGACGAAGCTTTGCACATATGATTGATTAAGAATCAATCCGATATCAGGGCCTGCTAATTCTATTTTCTTTTTTTTAGGGAAAAGTTTATTTTTTATTACAACATCGTCGTCTTCGGTTGCCTTACGAAATCGTTTTGATTGAGCAAAGGCAAGGTCACCTAGAAAGATGAAAAGAAAGAACAAACCAGATAAGTTTAGGTTTTTTGGTCTAATATAAGAGAGCAAGAGCATCTCCAGATAAACGTTTAGTTAAATACTATTCTAGCATAGGACTTAAGTGAGTAAAGAAGGCATAAAAAACACTTTGAATGGGAAAAATTTACCTCAAGGGCTCCAGCATACATGGGTTCCTTCTGGAACTATCTGAGAACAGGAGGGTATATTTATTGTGTATGGCTGAGATTGGTTGCCAGCAGAGTCGATGATTTGTAGTTTAAAAAGAGCATTTTGGTCTGTCTGCATTGGAAACTCAAGCATCTGATCTTCAATTGTTATCATGTTTGTGGTATCTGAGGTCTGACATCCATAGGTTTGGTCAGAAATTTCTGGGTTCACTAAAAATCCTGAAATTTCCAAGCCAGTATTTAAAGAACCTTCTCCATCCTTGATGCTGCCTTTGCTCAGAAGACAATTAGCTGGTTTGCTAAAACCAAATCTATAATTCTGCAGTTGCTTAGCTTGTAAGATCAAGGTTTCTTCTGAGTTAAATTGATATGGATCAAGGTTGGTCCCAGAACCAATTATTTGCTCTATTTGAATAAAACCTATTTGAATTCCTAACTTGAGAGATAGAGAGTTAATTTCAGGTTCTCCATAATCGACGAATATTTGCTTTTCATTATTTCCGTTGGGATCATCATCACTGATGTTTCCGAATTTATCCTTAAGATAAACTTTGATTCGTTCATAACCCCCTTGTTGCTCTAAATCCCTAAATAGCTGTATCTCTTTGCTTTTAAAGTTTGCTTTTAAATCCTCACAAAGTGAGAAGAAATATTCTTGAAAATTATTCATGAATCCTAATGAATTCCCATCTTTACACATTTCACTCCTGATGAAGAATTCGCCTTTATCGGTCCCAGAAATGATGTTTTTCGCTCCGGTGTTATTGCCGATGATAATGGAATCTAGAAACTCTAAGCTAGGTTTCCCAATATTTTTTTTTGCGAGTAATCTTGTTGATTCATTTTGCTTAGATTCGGAATTATTATTGGTCAAAATATCAATGCTAAAAGAGCCGCTTAAAGCACTTCCTGTCTTGAATGCAATAGGAGTTGGAATTGAGATTTCACTCTCAAATCGTTCATACTTATGTTCAAATATCGGATCAGATTGGTACGGATAAGTAAAACCTTCAAATATTTTAACGATAAAACCTGAACTTGGAATTTCTAAATGGTGATCTATCCTTATTCTTAGCTCATCTTGATTAGTGTAGGCAATGTTATATTCTTTTAAATCATGGAATTCTCTATAGGTATTTTCCATATTTGAAAACTCAGCTGTAAATAGAACCCCTTCTCTCTCATCGCATTTTTTTAACATAATTTGGGGGGCTGCCTCTCCGAGGCCACTATATAAGACCGGCTCTGTAATATAGCTACAGTAACCAGGTGCCCAAGCATGGACACGAAAATGTGCTTTTTCATCACTGATATATAGTGGACCGACCTGAGCAAAACCGTGAATATTTGTTGCTGAGCGCACTGGCCTATATGGATCATGAAGGCTCAAACTAGTGTTACCAAACCCTAGGTCAGTTGTTGATTCGAGCAGAGGCGTTAGCTTTGCCCCTTGAATGGCATTACCTAGCGTGTCGTGAACGTAGAACTTAGCAAAGCCAACTTCCACTAATTCAATACGGAGTTTCGAGTTTATTTTAGAGGTGTTCGATGCGAATTCTAGGTGACTGATAGGTACTGTGCTTTGGCTATACCATAATTTTTGGGTAAGCTTTTCTTCTTCTAGGGCTGGTCTTAATTCAAACCGAAGTGATTTAGAAGTTTTTCCATGCCAAGAAGATTCTTCTAATAAAGTCGTGTTAGTTTTAGCAGTTAATCCAGCAATTTGGTCTGCAACACTTAAACTTTGATTCAAAGCTAAATTTAGATCTAAATCTAAGCTTAGCTTTTTATGATCGTTGGCATAGCGTCCGTTGATAGGAACTCCAAAACCATCATTATTAATTTGAAAGAAAGAAAAAGATGGTGGTATTCTTAAATTGAAAGCGGCATTCCCTAAGCCAACGGTTAGTTCTCTTTTGGAATTTACATAGTATTCGGTTTCATTTTCATGGTGGCAGCCGATAGTTGATATTATGAGCACTAAAGCTATAAGGAATTTAAATAAAATATTTCTATTCATTGATGCTGGACAAGAATTTCTTCTCATGAAAACAAACATCGGCCTCTCAACTTTAATTCAAATGGAGTTATATAGACAATTAGTACCCTCTCTCATGGTTCCCTCTTAAGTACCTAGCTAGATACTTACAAATGACAAATTTGCGTAGCCTACATTGAGCGAGCTCAACAGGGTCAGCGAACGTTGATGCAGTAAGTTAACTATCGGAATGCTATCCCAAGAAATTGAGGTAAATCTATATGGTGCCTGGGCATGTGTGTAACTCTCTAAAACAATTGTATAATACTAGCTGTCTAAACAGTTTTAAGACTGCAATTAATAGCTTTCATGCTGATCTTAGAACATAAGTCCTAGCATTCCCCATGCGATTGTGTCCTCAAAGGATCGATTAATTTCATTGTCTAAATCAATATAAACTTCATTTCTGTGAGTAATTCCCGTAGAAAATTTTACCTGTTTATTTAAAAGAGCTTGAATAAGAACCGATTTGTCGAATGTACTTGTTTTGCCCGAATATTCCCTAGATTGCTGAAGATCAGTAATAGATAGTTTATTGCTTATGGGAACTATGAAACTAAATCCAGCAAGAACTGTGCTATTTAGGGAGTAGAATAAGGATCCGCCTGCTGTGTAGCCTTGTTTTTCAATTTCAATTTCTTCTAAGACTAAGGAACTGTCGTCGTATAATATTATTTTATCTTTGATATTGCTATAGCACCTTAAAAAAAATGTTAGACTAGAGAAATATTTCAAATATTTGCTTGAATAAATTAAGTCTATATGGGTTTCAGTATGGGAAAGGCTAGCTTTGTTAGAAAAAGAGTTGCTTGTTTTTAAATTAACTTTACTACCTAAGTCTTTTGCGTAGCCTATTCGTAGGCCAAACAGATTTAGTATTTTTGACCCGATTCCGTAGGGTGGATACATAGTAAGATTTCCTTGAGCTCTTATTATGCGCTTGTCTAAATTGCTTTTCAATAGGAAATCTAAACTTTGATATTTTTGTGAAGATCCTCCTACTGCAACTTGTAAAGGTCTATTACTATAACTTGATTTTCCTTTGTAGCTCTCAATAATTTGGATAAGTCTGACAGCAACGCTCTGTTGGAATGAAGAAGAGCTTGTTTTTCTCTTTACTTTAAGGATACGAACTTGCGCATAAGTTCTGTTTTCTAGAATGTTCTCTACGACCCCTTCAGCTATGACTTTTTGGCTGCTACGGTGGATGAAATATAAGATTTCGTTTTCAACAATTGGTTTTTTAAAAGATCGGATATCGACTGTGGATATATCTTCGGAATATGTTGTGATCTCCCCCCATTCTTTGAGCTTCCGACCATCATAACTTGGAAATGATTTGGAGCTATGTCTGATAACTGAGGGAGGAAAACGTATGTCTTTTGACCAGGCAGAGCTTGTGTTAAGTATCAGTGGGGATAATAATATGTGACCCACTGAAAGGAATCCTGAAAAAAACATTAAGATATTTTTCAAGGAATAATTTAATCTACTCTTTTTAACCCAAAAAAATTTATGTGGTAGCTTCAGCAATCTTTATAAACTCCGTAGTAACCATCTTCAACTTATCTTTGCAAGCTTGTTTGGCTTGGGCCAGTTCATTTTCATCAGACCCTACATCAACTCGCATGGAAAAGTAGAATTTAATCTTTGGTTCTGTTCCAGAAGGACGAATGCTTATCTTCGAGCCATCACTTAGGTGATATTGGAGGACATTGGAAGACGGCAGGTAATCGAATGCTTGTTCTTCCCATTTTCCGAGATTAAGAATCTTCTCTGACTTTGTTAGAAAATCTCTTACCTTCGTGATACTTACGCTGGGAATTTCGGGAGGGGTATTGCGAAATTGCTCCATCATTCTTTCGATCCTCTGAGAACCTTGCTTACCGGGCAATACCACATTGTGAAGTAAATCGCCGTATACTCCATGACGTAAGAAAATTTGGTCAAGTACTCCACTGAGGTGTAAGCCTTTGTCTTTATAAAACGCAACCATCTCAGCAGCTAAAGCACAGGCACTAATAGCATCCTTGTCGCGAACAAAGTTTCCAACTAAAAAGCCGTAACTTTCCTCTCCGCCGCAAATAAAACTGCGGTATGGCTTGCGGATGCCTTGCTCGTAATCCTCTACTAGCTTACAAATCCATTTGAATCCCGTAAGTGTTTGCTCACAGTGCACTCCGTAGTACTCTGCGATTTTTTTATGAAGGTCGGTAGTTACGATTGTAGAAACTACTAGTGGGCTTTTAGGAAGCGTATTGCGGTTTACTAAAGTTGATAATATATATTCAGTTAGTAAACAGCAAAGTTCATTTCCATTGAAGCTTATATATTCGGAGTCTTCTTTTACAATACATGCAATGCGGTCTGTGTCAGGATCTGTAGCAAGAACTAAGTCGGCATTTTTTTCTTTTGCTAGGTTTAACGCCATGCTGAGAGCTTCTTTGTCCTCCGGGTTAGGTGAGCTAACTGTAGGAAAATTACCATCAGGTGTTTCTTGCTCTGGAGGAATATCCACATGTGGAAAACCAAATAAATGTAGTGCCTTAGGAACTGCAAATATACCGGTGCCATGAATGGGTGAATAGACAATTTTTAAAGGGTGTTTTTCATAGTTCTGCAGTTTTAGCGATTGCAGTTTTAAAAAATAGGCCTCATCTACTTCGTCAAGTACTTCTTTAATAAGCCCTGTTTTAATTCCTTTTTCGTACTCAAGGCATGCTAGGTTATCATAATTCTTGATATTATTGTAAAAGTCGATGATGTTTTGATCATGAGGAGGGGTCAGCTGGCCACCTGTTTTCCAATAAACCTTAAAGCCATTATATGCAGGAGGGTTGTGGCTTGCAGTCACGCAAATTCCAGCATCACAATTATAGTGCCTGACCATAAGCGAGAGCATGGGCACGGGGCGCATTTGTCTGGTTATTATTGCCTGTATTCCAAGTGCCGCAAGTATTTCAGCTGATTTTTTCGCGAATTCTCTCGAATGATTGCGGGAATCGTATGCAATAGCAACTTTTAACTGGTCGGAACGGTCCTTGGAGTATTCTTTTAAATAAAGACCGAGTGCAGTGCTTGCTTTGCTTATGTTGTAGATGTTCATCCGGCAAGTGCCAGCGCCCATAATACCGCGCATACCACCGGTTCCGAAAGAGAGGTCTTGATAGAATCGGTCTGTTAATTCTTTTTCATTGTTCTGCTCAAATAAATCTTGAACCTCTTTTCTAGTTTTAGGGTCAAAAGCAGAAGATTTCGACCAGTATTCAATTTTCTCTAATATTCCACTTGGTAAGTTCATAACTGTCCCCAGGCCATTCCTACCCATTGAGAGGTCTCAGCCAATTTAGTGAAGGTCCCATAGATTTTTTCGGGATGACTGAGACTTATGAGTAGGAAGTCAATCTAAACTATAATATTGGCTATACTATCGGACATTAGGGCCAAGGCCAAGTCATTATTAATTCAGAGTCTTCAGGGTTATCACGGAATGCTTGCGGATAGGAAAGATACAGCGTCAGCCCAGGGCCATGGTAGCGATGATGGCCACTTAAAGAACGTCCTGCTAAGGGGAGGTTAGCTTCTAGTTCGGTTGTAGGTGCATTCACAAGAAGATTAGGAGCATGGAACAGGTGTGATCGGTCTTTTAAGATATGAGCATCGCCAAAGAAAGACATTGATAGGCATGATTCGGTAGCGTTCATTTTTTCGATGGCTTCGTTAAGAATATCATAGCTGTAAATTGCAATATCTGGAGAAAATAGAATATTGCTTTGAAAAGCACTATTGCTGTCAAATTCTTTCATAAGATGTACACCGGGATAGACAAAGAATCCTCCGCTTCCTTCGTTGAATTCTTTGCCCCAGTGAATGGTTTCCATTGCATCTCGTCGTGCCATAGTCTGAAATCTTAGAAACTTTTCCACTGATTTTTTACTATAAAGAGGGCCCATCAATGGACCGTCTTTAAGTCCATCTTCTAAATTATCGGTAGGGCCAATGGCTATATTGCCAACAGCCTTTGAAATTTTTTCGACAAATTCTGGGAGTTGAGAACGGAACACGAAAACTCTGCTAGTAGAAGAACAAAGTTGACCTGCAGATTTGAATGCTCCATAAATAATATTTCTTACAGCTTTGTCAATATCGGCAGACGAATGGACCAGAGCTGCATTCTTTCCTCCTGACTGCAGAATGAGTTGCCTATTTCTAAATCCTTTGTAATCTTTTCTGAGTTTGTCGCAATGCTCTTTAGAGCCGGTATATATTACAGCTTTAACACGAGTATCGTTTAGGGCAGATTTGAATTCAGTAAAACCTCCAAAAACAGTATTAAAAATGCCTTTTGGAAGGTCCAGATTACTCACCATTTCAGTAAAAAGCATAGTACAAAGAGCAGCTTGGGTTGAGGATACTAATATCATCGGACAACCGGCGATTATTGCTCCTGTGAAATAGAATCCAAAACTTGTCGTTGGGGTTGAAAATGGTAGGTAAGCGGTGCTTACTCCAATAGGGTGAAGGTTATAGTCCCCTGGTTTGCTATTGCCAACCATAGCTGGAGCAAGCAGGTTATCTTTGATTTTCGCTCCATGAGCCGCGCACCATTCTAAATAATTACAGGTCGCTTCGACATCGTGGTGGGCTTCCCAAGCTGGTTTACCAATTTCAAGCTGCAAGCATTTCGCGATAAGATCTTTGTTGCTTTGGAACTGTGTAGCCATTCTTTTTATGATCTCAATTCGTTGATCGAATTCAATTTCTTGCATACATCCAAAACTTGCATGAGCAGCGTCGATTGCCTGGGCCATCATTTCATTAGCAGTTGTAAAAACCATGAGTGGGGTCCCCCTGCTCGGGTTCAGGGAAATTTTTTCCTCATGCTTTTTTTCCCCCTGTTTCCATTCCCCATCAATGTAGTGGCCATGCCACTCAACGGGGTAACTGCCTGTTACTAAATGCTGGTTAAGGGATGCCATGATTACTGCCTTATATTTGTGTGTACAGAATTCAAACGGAAACCTGACGACTTTATTTGAAACTGTTATAGTTATTATACAAACATAAATTGAAAATGCCTCTGGAATAATCCAGGATCTTGAGTTCAGGTTTTAATTTTGAGCGAAGGGCTACGGATTGCTTAATTTTAGCCAAAGGCAGAATCGGCTGAGCAAATGAATGCTGACAATTTAAATATGAGCTTTAATCATGAAGTATTCAACCAAGGTAAGCTTTGGCTTGATGGCTGGTATATTTACAGCCAAGGAGAGGTGTCCGGCCCATATAATGCTGATCAGGTATTCGGATATAAAAAGTCTAGCTTCGATGGCGATCGAATCTCGGTATCAAGAAAAGGGCTCAGTCGCTGGTATGATTATCGACCGATACAAAAAATATTTTGGGAACAAGTTGGGCTATCTGACACTAATAAAAATCAAGGTAAACTTTCTCGAAAGTTGTTTAAGCAGGATCCTAGGAAAAATTTTGCTATTGAAAAAAAAATACGTAGCAAGCATCTAGGAACAAAGAAAACAAATCATTGGTCTAGCGAAAGGGATGTCGCAACAAATCTCCACTTAAAAAAAATTACTAAGAAACCAGCAGTTGAAATAAGAAAAAATAGCGAAAATGAAAAGCAGATTGAAAATCTCAAACAAACCCTTGCTTACCATCACCTTATCTTAAAAGGTAGGCTACGTTTAGGGTCTCTTCATAATCCCTTAACATTAATACTCAAGATGATTGCAACTTTTGGATATGGGTGGAAATCATGGTACGAGCAAGCAATGATCGAATGTTCATACCATATTGACGACCCTAATGCGCTCGAGAATTTAAAGGGTCTTTGGAAGGTTATGATTCCTGGCCCGCATATGTTTAAGATTTATTCCTTGGCTCGCTTAGTCTTGCAAATGGAAGTTCAGAACCATTATCGTCGAACCTCACCATTACTGTCTTTTTTACTTTCCTTAGTGCCTCCTTTAGCAGTTATTTACCTACAGTCAGCAATAAATCGGCACTGGCACCTACATATTTGTCATTTTATCCAAAACAAAAAATATTCATAAAAAAATTATCAAAAATTCGTCTTTGACGTAATTTGGTGTGCTAATTTATTATGGTAATTGATAATGTAAGACCAGGAAATAATTAGAGCGAATATCCGGCTAAGACTAAAAATAGTCAATAAGGTTAATATGTTAGAGTTGTCTAATTTTTTAACCAGCTAATATTATTATTTTATATGATTATTATGTAAATATTGATAAGCTGATCCCAAACGTAATTCTGGGAGGGCTTGATATGTTTATTTTCATGTTACCGGAAAGACAAGTGAAAT
>JBGCDR010000059.1:0-5093 GCA_045105515.1 Oligoflexales bacterium | reverse complement strand
TTTAATAAAAGTGAGCCATTTTTTTTAAGTTTTTTCTTCCTATATTTTTTTTATCTAGTCACTTTTGGTACTGCGGCTTAGAATTTTTCTGACCTATTTAATGAAAAATTGGAAAAAATCTTATTTGAATCAGCCCTGGATATTATTTATTTCTTCTGTTAAATCAGAAATTTTTTCAAAAATTGTTTTGATTTCAACATTTTCGTTACTATTTTTGGGCTGGCTGCTCTCGATTTGTTCATTGCATAAAGTCTTGATTTGTAAAAGAGGAGAAGATATTTCTTTCGCAATTGAAGCCGACATAATCCCTAATGAAGCTATTTTTTCATTTTCTAAACTTTGTATTCTCGCTCTATCTATCATCACATCCATTTCTTTTTTGCGGATGGCCTTTACGATCGTTTTCTCAAAAATATCACTAACAATCGGCTTTTCTATATAGTCAAAAGCATGCTCTCTTACTGCCTTGATCGCTGAGCCAATATCTGAATAGCCCGTCATCATAATAAATATTATACTTGGATCAATTTTCTTGGCTTTCTGTAATAAACTTATGCCATCTTCATCTGGCATACGCAGGTCACTAAATATTACATCGATGTCATGTTTATTCATGAGGGCAAGAGCCTTTTTAACCGAGCTAGCGCTATGAATATCGCCGATTTTTTTACTGACTTCAAGGTTTACCGCACCTTCTACCAGCAGATCTAAAATATCGTCATCGTCATCAACGATAAGTAAAGAAATTTTATCAGTAAGCTTCATGGTATCCTCTCAGCCAAAGAATTTGAGAATAATTTACACACAAAGAAAGTTTACATATCAGTAGTCAAAATTTTTGTTGATGCTATTATAATATTTTCTGGATGGACTTGCTCAAACTTATTGAGTCAACAATTCACGAGAAACTTTGTAATTCTAAGTGACATGTATACATTTTCAACCTTGACATTATAGACGCTATGAAGAAACGATCAGTAATCACCTCTATGGTCTTGCTCTTGTTCCTAGTCCTAGGTGCTTATAGTGTTTATTTAAAAAAATACCGTAACTATTCCCGCATCGCCCCTCGTTCTGGACCAATTGTGGAATCAATTTATGGAGTTGGGACTGTCAAACCTAAACGCAAGTATGTGTTTCGTGTGGGTGTTAGCAAAAATATATCGGCTATTTTAGTATCCGAAGGGGATTATGTTAAAAAGGGGCATTCAGTAGCAGTATTAGATGATACCCTTAGACTTAAGGCTCCTTTTGCAGGAATGATCACTGCACTCTACTATCAAGAGGGAGAAATAGTTTTTCCCAACACTCCTTTTATCGATCTAGCCGACATGCAAAAAACCTTCGTAGAAGCATCTCTTGATCAAAAAAGTGTCATGAGACTTGAAAAAAACATGAAGGCGGTAATGTCCTTTGAAAGTATTCGGAATGAACTTTTCGAAGGGAAAGTCTTCAAAATATTTCCTAGAGAGAAGCAATTTATCGTCCATATTATGCCTAAGGATCTGCCTAAACAGATTCTCCCAGGCATGACTGGTGATATCGCCATAGAGGTCGGACGTCGAGACAAAGCAATGCTGATACCTGTTTTAGCCATTTTAGATGGTTATGTACTAATTGAACGGGAGGGCAAACGTCAGAAAATTGCAGTTGAAATCGGGCATATGGACAACGAGTGGGCAGAGGTCACCAATAATGCTATCCGCTTAAGTGATTACATCTTGATGAAGGATCGGTGAGCAGTGTGGTTTATTTCATGGAACCTTATTCTTGCCCGTAAGAAGCAATCGATTCTAAGCCTCAGCGGAATTGCTCTAGGGATTGCCACTTTCATTTCCTTTGCCGGCATGCTTAACGGCTTTCAAGACTATATTATTGATCAGTTGGTCAACAATGATTCCCACGTCCGAGTGTCGGTTCGCGAAGAATTGCTCGAAGCACATAGCCTCGATCATACTTTTTTTCCCGACAGCTCTCATGTTTTTTGGGTAAACCCCCCTTCAGGTCGCAGAGACCGTTCCAGGCTTGATAAGCCCTTGACCTGGATAGAACGTCTAAGCAAAGACCCTGAAGTTCTAGCCTTTTCAACCCAATATCAGTCTCAGGTCATTTTCCGCCGAGGACTTGCGACTAAAAGTGGGCGCCTAGTCGGCTGCATTCCTGAAAAACAAATTAGGGTCACCAATATCGAAGAATATATGGTGGAAGGTCAATTTCTCAGCCTGGGCACCAGTGGAAACCGCTTGGTGATGGGAGACGGATTGCTGAAAACTCTTGGAGCGCGCGTAGGTGAAATGGTTTTTGTTGCCGCGGGTAAATCAGAACCAAGCCCATTCAAGATTATTGGGGCTTTTAACTTTGGAATTCGTGAGATTGATCAAAGTACCGCCTTTGCAGCTTTGGTTGATGTTCAAAATGCAAGCAGGGCGCAAAGTCATATTTCTGATATCGCTGTGCGTCTGGTGGATGTAGAACTAGCTCAAAAGAAAGCCGGCCAATGGAGTCAATTTAGTGATGATAAGGTGCAAAGTTGGGATCAAGCAAATGCTAATATTCTCTCCGTGTTCATGATCCAAAATTTCATGAAGCACTTTGTAAGTATTGCAATTCTTATCGTTGCAGCATTTGGGATATACAACATCCTCAGCATCCAAGTGAACCAAAAAAAACGTGATATTGGTATCCTTCGAGCAATAGGCTATGAATCCCATGATGTTTTAATGATCTTTTTATACCAGGGCTTATTGTTTGGCGCTGCTGGAGGATTTTTTGGTCTTGGTATTGGTTTTGGGATATGCAAATACATGACCCAAATTAAAATAGGCGGAATGATGGATCAACTGATAATAAGTTTTGAACCTGCTATTTATGTACTAGGCTTGGTCATAGCAATACTATCCTCTGCCCTATCAAGTCTTATTCCTGCTTACTTTGCTGGTACTTTGGAACCCATCGATATCGTCAGGTCGGGTGAGTAAGATGAATATGTTGATTGCAAAAGGAATCGATAAGAGCTTTCGCAACCCAGATCAGCAGGTCTTATTTGATATAAACCTGAACATCAAACCTGGCAAATTAGTTTCTATAAGTGGTCGCAGCGGTTCTGGGAAAAGCACTTTACTATACATCATAAGTACCCTCGACAAACCTGATCGAGGCGAGATATTCATAGCTGGTCATGAGCTTTCTAAGCTCACATCTGAAAAAATCCATCGCTTTCGCAATCAGGAAATGGGTTTTGTTTTCCAGTTCCATTATCTTTTACCTGAATTCACCGTCCTAGATAATATTTTGATGCCTGCTCGCAAGGCTGGAACCCATCAAGAAAAAAAAGATTATGCACTCGAACTGTTAAGCCGGTTTGGACTTAAAAAAAAAGAGAGAAGGTATCCGAAAGAACTCTCTGGAGGTGAGCAGCAGAGGGTGGCCATTGCGCGTGCTTTGATAATGAAACCCGCTTACTTATTCGCTGACGAACCTACAGGAAGCCTGGATTCTGCGAATGGGGAGATCGTTATGGGCATCCTTCAGGAGATTGCTGCTCATGACGGAGCTACTGTCATCTATGTAACTCACGAGCGAGAATTTGCCCTAAGAGCTCATCACCAAATTGAGCTAGTTGATGGAAGAGTTCACCGCGAAATCCACAAAGAAAACTAAATTACTCTTATTCTGCATCAGACCAAAAGGTTTCCGCACAGTTCAATTCATGATGATATGCTCCTTCATAAACTGCTGGTAATCGAAATTCGTTAAAAATATGAAACTCACGGTGAAAAGTAGTACCGTCAGGTCTTCTTGTGTCTTTAGTACATCTCAACAAATACCTATGATCGAAGGTCGTGCAATTTTCTACATAAGTTTCAAACCAAGAGCGCCCAGTGATAAGATTTTTATGATAAATCTTTGCAATCACATCTGGATCAGGACCATGCCTTTCGACAACATAAATGGTTACCTTATTTGTCTCATCCTGAACGGGATCTTCCACGCACTTGTAGGTCTGCGCTACTGCCAAATTTAAACCTGACAAAAATAAAAATCCTGCAAGAACATTTCTAACTAAGGTTTTAAACATTCAAATTTCCTTTCACGGATTAACAATAATTGAATACTATCATTTAATGCAGTATACATACCAAAATGGTCCTCTGAAACTTTTGCCGATTAAAAAACAAAAAACTTAATGAATTCAAACTGAAATGAAACTTATAAGTAGGTCTAATAAACAAGTGGTATAAAAAATAGACTGTTATGGTATTAAATGTATACTAGCTAAAAGATTAAGGCAATCCTAACGACCTGTTTGCAGTATAATCGAATAAGACTGACTCAATATTACTTCTTTGCGGCCCATGAATTTTCACCTCTGGCCTCGATTTATTGATCAAGTTTATTTGTTCCTTAATAAGATCATCGATATTCTGTTTAGAGGGTCTTAAGCCTTTAGCTAAGGCTCCATCAATCAGGAGCATAGCTCTCGCAGTTGCTAGGGTTGAGGCGCTACGGGAAATACCACTTTTACCGTGAATATACACATGATTTCCTAATTTTAAAGACTCAGCAAGGTCTGACGCTGCAGTTCTTAAAACTTTAGATGTCATCATCGTACGATCAGGGGTGGAGTACTGATTCCAACGGTTTATTCCAAGAGAGAGGGCTTGATCACTGTTATCAAGGTCAATCTTAACTTTATACCTTCCTTTCGCATAGGATTCTAATGTTGTTAAATCCGGCGTAACATTAATTTCTGTTACATCGTTGATTGTATCTCCAGATTTAGGATACTTTTGAATATGGCTCAGTTCAAAATCTTCGACGATAGAAAAAACATCCAGCACAGGATAACCAAAAGTATTCCACATGATATCGCGAAGTTCGGCAGATAAGCGATGCCATGGGCTTCTTTGAAAGTGGAACAGACCTGTGAGTTTAGATTTTTTCAACATTACTGAAATGCGGATCAATAGTTGAAAGCCTTGCTGCATAAGGATTTTGACTGTCTTTGCAATCAGCGTTTACTTGCCAGGTTCATTCCACGATTAAATAGTGTATATTTTTAGGGCTTTAATGTCTGAATAGCCTGGCCCTCA
>JBGCDR010000058.1:0-3861 GCA_045105515.1 Oligoflexales bacterium | reverse complement strand
GAGGGCCAGGCTATTCAGACATTAAAGCCCTAAAAATATACACTATTTAATCGTGGAATGAACCTGGCAAGTAAACGCTGATTGCAAAGACAGTCAAAATCCTTATGCAGCAAGGCTTTCAACTATTGATCCGCATTTCATTGGGTCTATGTGCACAGGAACCCGCAGTAAAGATCTACCCTTTTAATGATCATTTAGATTTGCTCACAGTTTCCCCAGGTAAAAGTGAGCAAATTAGGCCTAAAGCTATTTTTGCAAGCCTTGATGTTTCCTATAGTATGGATAATGCCTGCAAAGCAAATGATAGTGAAAATGGAGGAACAGATTTTTCTCGCTTAGATACGCTCAGACATGCTCTAGGTGTAGTTATCTCATCCCTTGGTGAGCAAGATGTTTTTTCCCTCGATTACTTTGATAATTGGGTTTCAGTTGGAATCGAACCTAGTACCGTTAAGGATCTTGGTGACTTCAATGATGTCATATTTAGCAGGATTGAGGGGCAGGTAAAAGGTCTAGGCCAAGGACAAACAGCCATGTGGAGGGCTTTAGAGGATATTATAATTAAAGCAAAGTCTTTCAGTGAACTTCATCCTGAATATGATACTCAAATCATTTTTCTAACAGATGGTCAGCCTCTGAGTTCTAATGGAGGGGACCGTCCTGCATCAGGCTCACGAAAAGATTGGAGTAAAGTTGTAGCCAAATCTTTAGGTGGTTCCCAGGTTAAGATAAATGTGGTTGGAATTTCTACAGAGTCGGAAAAGAATGTACTGGAAAGTATTTCTATGGGAGGAAACGGTTTTTTAGCTTACATTCATGATGGTGCGACCGTCATAGATACCATTGCTCATTTGATTGCTAATATTAAAACAAGTCTTCCTGATTTTAATATCACTATGGGGGGGAAAAAGTTGGAGTGGCTTGATTTTGAGGGTCACACTTCGAACGCTGTTTATCATCGCCGTCCTGGATTAACTCGGGAAATGTTGATTCTAAAAGGTCAGTTCGAAGATTTTCCCAAAGCTGAAATGCCAGCAGATGTTCGTGCACGTCTTGATCTATATGGGACACTAGATGGCATATTGAAAAATTCACAAAACCAATATAGTTACGAAACCGTGAAGAAGCAATCTTTGGATCTCGTAGAGCACTTGCATACTTCTCTATCTCCTCAAGGTCATATGCATGCTTTAGGTTCTCTGGCAACAAGTTTGTTTGTACCTACTAATGCTAATGACTTAGTTCAACAAAAGATTAATGGAATTTTGAGTGACCTCAAGCACCGTAGCGAAGATAAAGGACAAATTAGTAGGGCAATAGAGGCATGGAATGATTGGGGGGAATGGTACCTTATAAGTGCACGATCAGCTTATCGTACTCAAATTGCTGTGAATGGTTTTGATCAAGCTCCTCAAGATTTCTTTATCAGTCAAGAAATTGCAAGTGAAATTACCAAAGCTAAGGAAATTGGAAGTTCGATCAAACAGCCAGAGCCATCCCTAGCAGGAGCAAGAAAGAGATCTGATTGGAATAGAGGGTTTAGAACTGGAAATTCAGCAAGCACTACAACGACAAGGACCCCTAATATTACTGATGTTGGTGGTGGTGGCTGCGTGGGACCTGAGACAAGAGTCATTATGAATGATTCTTCAATCAAGGAAGTTAAAGACATACAAGTAGGTGAGACTTTGAAATCAGGTGCTAAGGTTGTCTTGATTGTAGAAAGCTCTGGCCTTTTTAGAATGGCCAAACATCGGAAATTTGATTTCTTCGCAACCCAGTGGCATCCCGTGAAACTTAGTTCACACTCAAATTGGCAATTCCCTGCCGAATCTGATCAGTTCACAGTCCAAGCAGAAAGCCAACAAAGAGTTTTCAACCTTGTACTCGATAAAAATCATTATGTGGAAATCGAGGGAGGCTTAAATTGGATCACACTGGGACACGGAAACCAAGAAGACAGTACGCTTAAACATCCATTTTTCGCAGATATGAAGAAAATCCAGGAAACCTTCTTACCTATGTCTTTAAATGGAAGAGTACTAGTAAACAATCAGGATTTTAAGCGTGACGAAAATACGCGGGAAATAATCGGATTTACTGGTGAAAATCTATTGAATCAGGGAGAAAAATAATTGCAAAGAGCTTGGTGGCAGCACTCCTACTTATTAGTATTCTCAGTTGTTATGCAAATTTTTGGACCTGTTGAAAAAAATATTTTTGCTTCGGAAGACTGTGCAATATGTTTTTGTGAAACTGGAAGCATTGGCTGTAGTGGTGTAAGTCACCATCTTTTTTGCAAGTCTTGTTTTTCTAACATGGCAGTTAATAGATTACAGGAAAAGACATCAGAAGTTCATTTATCCGAGATCGGAGAGCTGTCTTTACCTTGTTGTTTCACTGACTGTAACGGTTTTTGTGAGGATAAAACCCCTGATCCTCAATTGATTAAAAATATGCAGGATTATCTTTGTGAGCACGAAAAAGAACATAAATTAGAACTTAAAATCCTGCTTAATCAGTTTGAAAAAGTTTTTACCTATGTGTGCCCCAATTGCCGGGAGCCTGTTGCGGGTATCACTGATGCGTGCAACGCGGCAAAATGCGATCATTGCAAGAGCACCTTCTGTAATTATTGTCGTTTAGTGGGTTCCAGCAAAGATATTCATGATCATTTGATGGATGTACATCATTGTCTGTACGAATATGGCGATAGACCCCTTTTATCGAGGTGGCAGTGGTACTATCAAAGGCAAGAGTTAGAGGTTTTATGTAAAAAAATTTCGGTAGCAAGGTTAAAAGAGCTATTACAAACGAACAGCCTTTGCTGCCTTTTAAATGAAGCTGGTTTTTGGCCTTTCAGCCCTGGTTCTGATGTAGCAAGCTGGCTTGAAGAAGTGAATTCTTCATCTCTGATGTCTTCTCAACTTATCGAGATTCTTCATAGAGAAGGAGTCTATCAGTTACACCACGCTCAAAACGAAGAGGGATTTGAATTTATAAGGACTTATTTAGCTGAAAAAAATCTTCCAGAACCCATTCAAGGCTTCGACAACGCTTTTAAAAATGGAAAAAAATCTGTAAAAACAGATGGTGATCTGCTTTCAGAGGCGCGCGAAAAAGCTCTCAACAAGTTTCAGCTTGCAATCGTTACCGAAGTTAAGCGAGAACTTAGTGATCTCGACCTTGAACAGATGGATGCAATATCAGAAGCTATTCAAGGAATAAAGGAACTATGGATTCAGTCAAGCTTTGACCTTGAAAAGTGTAACTCACATACTAGAGGTGCTATTCAATCTGCACTAAATAAATATATGGATCCTTTAGAATTGAAATATTATGTGCTTGAACCCATCACTTCCGTTTTTGGGCAAGTAATGAGTTGGCGACTTTCTAAGCAAGATATTGCTGATCACCAAAACTCACAGCAGTATCTTGTTAGAACGGAACTAGTAGCAAAAGCTGTGAAGGCATGTTTGGTTCTAATCAAGAATCCTGATCTAAATAGGTTTGCAGTTGAACCAGCAAATCCGAAAGAAAGAGAGTGGCAGCACAGTTTGATAACCCGTTTAGGTTTTAAGTCTAAATCGGAAGGAATTGGACATCAAAGGCACGTGGTAGTGCTTCGCCCCAATACCTAAAATATAAGCCAAAGCTCAATGAAATTATTCTAGCCATAATCGAAGTGACGTGCAGGTGGATCAAAGTTGCCTGTTTTCTGGAGGCGGATTGCTAGATTAAGTGCAGAAGAAAAAATTCCATCGCTTCGGAAGGCGGATTTAGTTTAGTCTATGAGGCTAATCTGCTTGCAAGAAAGGGGTATTTATGTCTGCCAATCTCACTTATGAGCAAAGGTATGAG
>JBGCDR010000057.1:0-14253 GCA_045105515.1 Oligoflexales bacterium | reverse complement strand
TTTTAATAAAAGTGAGCCATTTTTTTTAAGTTTTTTCTTCCTATATTTTTTTTATCTAGTCACTTTTGGTACTGCGGCTTAGAATTTTTCTGACCTATTTAATGAAAAATTGGAAAAAATCTTATTTGAATCAGCCCTGGGGTTTAATGGTGGGTAAATTCAATACATTACATTTGCTGCACATAACATTTTTGATATATGAAGCTTTTTACTACAGCTTTTTTTAATAGTCTGTGAGATAAATTAAGCCTTGAATAAATTCTGCTGGGTTAGGAGAAAACCATGGATAAAGCGACAAAACTCGCAAACCAGGCAAAAGCCTCAATTGATAAATTTGTTGATACTGTTAAATTAAAAACTCACCTCGCTTCAATGGACTCAAAAAGTGCTTGGGAAAAATTTGAAAGCCAGTTTGACCATATTAGAAAAGATCTTAATGAATTCTCAGAGGGTGTTAAACAGGATTCCGACGAAGCACAACTACAGGCTCATCTCGCTCTAATGAATGCCAAAGAGCGTTGGGAATCACTAAAAGAAGAAATGGATCATTTGGTTGATACTTTTGGAGACAAGGCTGAAGAGAAGTTTGATCATGCCAAGGTTCAGATGGCCCTAGCCAAACTTGAAGCCAAAGAGCTTATCGATAAAAACAAGCATGGCACTCAGTTTCAAAAATTAGATGCTGAAATCAAAGAGGATTGGTATTCATTTTTGTCAAAACTAGATGATCGAATCGTAGATTTCATCAATAGATTTCCCCTGAGGTAATATGCCAAAATTTTGAGAGAACTCGGTTTTATTAGCTTTTTTTCCATCCTATTGTTTTTTCTATTCCCATAAATTTGAGGAGAATCTGTTAGTTTCTTGCTGATTATATTCCCCTCACTTATTTCCTTAATTTTAGGTAATTACAATAATTTCTCAGGATATTCTTAAAAATTCAGATATAGATAATTAGCCAGTTGTTGTTAATGGCATTTACTATTTCCAATGATCTTGTATCCATAGAGGCCCTCAAGATCATTTTTTTTCTTTTTTTTGGGCTTTTCCTCTTTAATCAATTTTTTAAAAGCTTCAATCTAATTCTCACCTATAAAAATTATAAAAAGAAACTGCAAATAATCATCAGAGAGAATTTGCGCCTTTAATGATGCCAGGTATATAGACGGACTGTGATTAAGAAACTGCCAGAATGAACTTTGATGTTGCAGCCAAGGTGAAAAAACTATTTCCGATTGGAAGCTAATAAAAACATATGGTAACTACCTATATTGATTTTTAGGACTTTTAGCCTAATAACAATTTAACTTATTTCATGGAGAATTTATGCATCGATTAAATCTAAAAAATATTGTATCGACTATGATTTTGTCTGTATTTATTTTTAGCACTAGTTTGCATACAACTTATGCTAGTGAACATTCCGCAGCAAAAAAAGCAAAAATAATTAAAAATCTTGCAAAACCAAAAGAGGTTTTACCCCTCCATGTGGAAATATCTGGAGAGGAGTTTAATGAGCTTTTTGAAGGAGATCATTTCATCAAGTTCATTAACAAGAATAAAAAACACTACAATTATAAATATAAACAAGGACTTAATGATATTAGTGACAATAAAATCGTAAATACTGAGTATGTTGAAACTCCTTGCTGCTTCTGTTTACCTTGGAAAAGATTTGTCATTCGCAACCAATACAGCAAAAGAGGCGAGCAATTCAAACCAAGTGGTGAATGTCATGAAGGGGGATTATTTTTTACTCATATCTTAAACGCTCATGAATTTGCAGATAGTGGTGATACTTTAGCCATCATTGAGGTTCCAAAAGATGCACGAGTGTGGTTGGAAGAGGATAAATTCAAAGCAGACAAGATTGATGTTGACTTTTTGAGTGGCGTTGAATTGCAAGATATTGAAGAGCTAAGCGAGGACTTAGTTAAGAAAATAGAGTTTTAGACCTAAATCAAAAGCTGATCGGTGAAATGGAGAAATATGTTTAAGCTACTCACCCTCATATTATTTCTGCTACAAGGAGTATGTATTGCATCCCAAGAAACAGACTTGGAATGCTTTATCTGTGCTGACAACGTAGAAGAGATTGTTAAGATAAATTGCTCAGACCACGGTTATTGCACTGACTGTTGGAAGAGCTTCTTCAAGGAGCAAATTGCTCTAGAAAAATATGAAATAAAATGCCCTGACGAAACATGTGGCTTAACCCTAAACCTTGAAGAGGCTGAAGGACTTTGTGATCTTGAGCAGATAAAAGTAGTTAGGAAAAAGTTTGAAAGACAGCTCGTCCAACAACAGTATAAAAACAAATCACTTCTATGCGGAAAATTTCTTTTTGGGATATTTAGGTACCTTAGCTTTGGATTTTTATGTCCATCCGAGGAAAATGCATGCTGCATACCATCAGCAGAGTATGAAGTATGCCCTATGTGCAAGTCAATTTATCAGTACACCCATGGCTGCCCACATATGCATTGCAAAAAATGTAACGCCCAATTCGTCAAGGATCAGCAATTGACCATACCATGTTGGAAGTTCGCATGTGGCTGCTATTTTCCTATTTATCCTCCCTGTTGTTGCGATGGCTTTAGTTGCTGCAATTTATGGTTTTTATGTTTAGATTGATAAAATTGCGGGGCATTACCCCAGAAATAACCTGTCAATCAGATGCAGGTTTCAACTTAAGGTAGATCCTTTTTTGCTTCTCTACCCAAACTCTTAAAGGCAAAGAAAGTTGCTCACTATCAACTTCACAAACCTCTGCCCCTAAGTACTTTTTTACTTTCGACCCAAAAGACTTTCTCAAGCTTTTCCTTTCCGGAGCACCCCAAATCTTGTGATTTTCTTTAATAAGCATATCTACAGCAGCAAGACGGATACTATGGGGATATACAAACTGCGGAACCACCCGATAAAATACCTTACTGCTTTCCCAAGTCCCGTTGATGAAGTCCACATTAGACTCTGGAAGGATAAAGGCTTCGGCAATGCTTCCCACCTTGCGTTCTAGCTGTGTTTCTATTCCATCCTCTAGAGGATATTCAAAGGCTGCTGATTCCAAGTCAAAAGATGCGTCGCCAATAGCCTGCAAGAAGCCCAAGAGGGTCAAACGGAAGACCTTCTCCATAGCCTTAAGCCCCTGCTTCCGGATGAAAATGGTGTCTTCATCAGAAAAGGTATACTCCCTGCCATCAGCCCCCATGAAAGAATATTCTCCCTCGGTCAAGGCAAGCCAACGCTTGATAGCATGGGTAGCCCATTTTTCTGGAAGGGTACTAACTAAACGCTCAGGTTCTTTAGCTTCATCAGCAACTTCGTTTATCAGTTGATCCAATGCCTTGGCAAATATCGGTGTAATTTTTACACCTCTAGCATCTTCAATCTCGAGAAACCCAGCATTTTCAAAAGCTTTACCTAGTAAAACATCCACACCACCAAAAGCTTTAGCGTGATTTGCGACCCAGTCTACATACTGAGTTCGTCTCTCATAATCACTAGAGTTTTCGACAAATGACTTAGATCTTTCCACCTCAAGCGAACGCTTTGCCCCTGAAAACATTGCTAGCATGCTTTGATATTCATTGACAATAGAACTTGCCAGACGCTGTACCAGAGGCTCAAGATTTACCTTTCGAACTGAAATTGCCTCTTCCGGGCTAAATGGTGAAACTTTTCCAATATAGTACTCGAGAATATTCGAAGAAATCAGGCTTATGGCCTTTCCAAGTTGGTGAAATGGGCCGCTAAAGATATTGGCTCCCAGTCTGAAAACTCCACAATCTACAAAGGTCTCGTTATAAGCATGCCCATCAGTACAGAATTGCGGCCCTGCAAAATCGTAGTCCTCCTCTTTTTTATCCTTGTTATAGCCCCATTCAATTGCAAGCTTGTCGTAAGCGTAAACCTCTCCTGAGCCTTTCATAACTTGATTGCCAATCATAAGATCAACGGCAAAAGTTGGGTAATCCATCACCGTACTACTTACTTCTAGGTTCCTACTTAACTCCTTCTTTGGATCTCTTAAGTGCTCTCCAAGCTCCCTATCAATCTCAAGAGGACTCAAAGTTGCTGCGGTATGCCCAGCAAAGTTATGACGCAAGCCAAGAGTGTGCCCGATCTCATGGGCAGTCACATTGGCAATCATCTCTTGGGAAAGCTGTAACAATAACTTGTCATCCTTCTGCATGGTGAGTATTTCACGCAAGCTATCCCGTAAGTCCTTGCTATTATGATGGCAAATCAAAGTCGATTGATGCTTGTTAAGATGAAAGCCATTCTTTTTAGACTTATCGTCCTCTTGATTTTCAAGTGTTCTAATCATCTGGCGTACTTGCCGAGCTGTATAAAACCCCCAAAAGGATGTCATGAACACAGAAGCATGCATCATTTCTCCACTTAGTGGGTCCACACTAAAATCAGCATAAGCATAGCCAGCGTTTTTCCAATCAACCCAATCAATCAAATTATAATCAGGATGAGGTGCACGGATATCTTTAGGAGCATCGTGAACTTCAATCTTAAAACCAGGGATGATACCATCCCAGTAGCGCACCCCGGCTTTAACAGCTTCACGAAAATCCTCAGGCACCTGTGACGAAACATGAAATACAATTGGCTTAGTGGTATCCCAACGAGCGATGTAATTTTTGAGTCTTCCCGTTTCCGCCTCAATCAAACTCGGGGATTCAAAAAAGCCAACGTTTTCAAAACGTGAGCCTTCCTTTGCAACAAATTGCTCATTTTTTGAGTAACTGGAAATCATATAACGCATACGAGCTGCAATGGATATGCGACGCCCATGATTAGCAGGCAAAAAACGACCATCTTGATCAACTACCAAAGTCCCTGACTTGGCTACAAACATATTGCTCACGATATTCTTTTCTATGCTATAACCTATTTCAGCTCCTTGGCCAAAATCGTTTAAAGCAATATCACGAACCCCTTTGGCAAAATCAAACTTAATCCAATCACCTTCCACCCTGGTGATCGGAAATTTATAGACTACAGCTGCTTCAGCTCGCTCTAGATCAACCTGGTTTCCCTCAACCGCTTCATATAAGAGAAGAGATGCGCCCTTACGTTCAAAATGAACCAATGATTTGCGGGTTCCAAGACTTTCAAACTGCGGGGTATAGTCATTGGTAATCAAACTCTCTAACCATAAAAAAAGGTGGTCTTTACCAAGAGCTTTCTCTGAGAGACAAAGGTGGTCTGTATCACAGGGCTTGATCTTAGTTTGCTCCCCGGAAGCTGTCGATAAAGTCGAAACTCCCAAGCTGCCTAAACAAACAATGAGGTGAAAAAATTTCTTAGATAAACTTAACATCTTCTTTCCTTATGCAGTTCTCAGTCAACAGGCAAGAATAATATTTTTTTATGGAAATATTGCAAGCATCTCTTCTAGGTAAACTAGTAATAGTTCCTATATCCCATGGTAGGAAGCTTTCATTCTTGCTCAATTATTAAGCTTTCTGACATGAAGAAGAAATAAGAATTTCCAAACTGATCGAACTTATGATCCTTTTATATGCGGAAAGAGATTTACCATTAATGAAAATACACCTCTTTTACTATGGTTGGTTCGTAATAAAATAGTTCTTGTACCCCTATCACTTTTGGTTTAGTGCTTGAAATTGTAATAACTGTGGATACGACTATTCGGTTCAATTCCATAAATGGGGGAAGGATTTAACATGCTAATACACTTAAAAAAAATAATATGTTCAAGCATGATCATATTTTTAAGCCCATCTTCGTCCTATGCGCAAATTACTGGTCCATGCTACCATTACTACGAACAACAAGAAAACCAACTCAATAGAGTTGGCATCGGTGCTTCAACAAGTCTTTTCAACCCTCTCAATATTCGTTTATTTACTGGCACTTCGTTAACAACCCTCAAAGCATTAAAGAATTCTAAAAGAAATAAAAATATGATGCGACTGATATGGTCTGCTCATAAAGGAAATTATATGGATGAGCAATTTGTTAAATATTTAAATAAAGTTAACGAGATCAAACAATTTAATTCACAAGTTCATATTTACCCCTACGAATTTGCCCAAAAAGTTATAAGACTCGATGCTTCGGGTGATTTGTGCACTAACCAAAGCAATGGAAAAAAGAAGTCCTTTTCGAGTTCTGAGCTTGCAGAGATTATCAACTATTTTTAAATTTGCTAATTTATTTGGCTATTATAATGCCTTACTATGCCAAAAAAATCTAAAAATGGGCCCTTAGAAAGGAGGAAGCAATAGCTTCCTTTCAACTCATTCCTGTCTAATGAACAATTAACTTTTTAGTCTGAATCGGTACATTTTTCCCTTCTAAAGCCAGATGAAGTTCAAATCCATCAATTCTCCTCATAAAACAGGAGAATAGGGCGGGATGCTTGTGAATATAGTTAATCGCTTTGGAAACTTCTGATGTGAATTTCTTATATTTTCCTTTGAGCATATAAGATTTGGCATCCCTAAGGTGTTCGATAATCTTGTTTAGATATTTCTCACCTTTTTTCATTAGTTTCTTATATTCTTTGTTACTATCATCAAAGCCTCGCAGGGAACTATTTCGATCAAAATAGCTGCGCAAGGAATTTTCAAAATAAACCAGCCACATGGACCTCGACTGATCATTTACTTCATTAACTAGCTGTATAATTGCAGCCATACTTAGCTGATTAAGAAACTGAATTTTTGCATAACCTTTTTTCTTGCTTAATTTACTAAAATTCAATTGATGATCGAGTCCAATTCTGTCTGCCAGGTCAAGTAAGCGATCTTTAATATCGTCATCGTCCATATCCTCTTTTTCGTAAATCCAGGAATGTGCACCCGCAAAGGTTTTTTCATCATTTTCATCAATTTCTAAGTTAGAAAAACTTATGGCCATTCTTAGTTTATGCTTGCTCAGATGTCCTGCGGTGCCTACTTGATCTATAACCGCGCTCGAAACTTCTTTTGTATCATCCAATATTTCCTCTTCGAGTTCGGTGGTATGTACTCTGGTTTTTGAATGGGAAGTTGCCCATAGGAACGGAATGACAAAGACCTGAAAAACATTGAGTCCTTTGCTTCTAGCGATTCTATAATCGACTTCTTCAACTCCCGAACTCATATTTCTGGCAGCCTCTTGCGCAGGTTCCATTTTTCCTTTCATGAGATCCAGCAAAGCATGTCTTGCTTGCTCACTTGATAAATCGAGATCAAATTGAAAAAGTCGATCCCTACCTTTGAATTTTTCAACTCCGATTGAGAAAACCAGCCCATCAAATTCAGCGCCCAGACCAAGAACTTTTTCCTTCGTGACGCTAAAACGCATTTTGTTAGGAGATAATTTTTCAAAGCCAACAACCCAGTTTCCAGTTACATTTACAAGTACTCCCGTGTACAGGACTGGCTCTAAACCAGCATCTGCCATGAATGTAAGACTAGAATTCTTTTTATAGAAAAGCCTGTCTCCCACTTTCCATTTTGCCAGTTCCTCCTCATTAGATGGAATCGTGACCTTTTTGGGTAAGCACTTTATATCCTTTTTACTTGCTACCCTGCGTTCGACATAAGTATACTTAGTTCTTTGCGGCAAGAGGCTGAAACTGGTAACCGGCAAGCCAAAGGTCAAATGAAAATCTATCCCTAAAGCAATCGTAAACGACTTATTCTGCTTGTAAATATAGCCGCTTTCTCCACTGTTAAAGTTATGGTCATCGCCTTCATTGTACACTTCGAGGTTAATTAGTCGAGTGTACTTATCCCCATTTAATGAGAAAATAGGAGCAAGTGCGATATGCATACTGGCTATCAATTTGCTTGTCAGTCCATAACTCATTCCTTCCCCGATAACATAATCTATGGGAACATGAAGATGGTAACCATGTGCGACATCAGCCTTTGAAAAGGGATTGTTCCCCCTATTTGGAACTCCATGCCCAAAGATTGTTGTGGTAATACAAGAGATAAAAAGCACCAAAATAAAATTGAAACGTAATATCATAATTAGCCTCTTGAATTTGATCTTCCGGTAATTTATCAAACAAATGTGGAAGAAATATTCAAAAATTGCAATGTTTTTTGCAGTGCATCACTTTTAGCATTAAATTTCGTGTATTCATAAAATATTTAGAGTTTTAATGTTTATAAATTTCTTTGATAACTTAAAATACAATTTAAAAGATTCAGCATTACTTAGACGGAAAATTTGGTAAATTTTTAATTTTTCGAATTTTTTGCCCCTTGGCAGGGGAGCAATGACAGCAATACTGAATTTTTTAAGCGATTTAATCAATAAAATGGCCAACTTTATTCTATCAATAATAGACGATAAGCTTAGCGATTTTGAAACCTAAAAAGTGAGTTCTGAACATCGGATCTGACTATTATTTTCGAAATTTCATAGAGTGATATTTAAGAATGGGAATGAAATTTGACTAAAAAATTAGCAAATTAATAAGTTTCATAGCTTAAATATGAAAAGAGTAAATCATTCTCATCATTTTCTTATTTTTTAGAATTCTTCAAAGCTTCGACTCATTTGATTTTTGGCCTTTTTGGTAGGACCTAAAAACCTCCAAAGCCTCCAAAGCCTCCAAAGCCTCCGAGATGATTCCCTCCTAACAAGGGTAACTTCCTCAGCAAATTACTGGGCACTCCGTCATTGGTGCTGAACATGCTATTCATGAGTAAAGCCACCCCCAACATATTTACAGGTTTTGTTATATTATTTCTAATATGATTCTTTTTTATGAAGCGATTTGATCCTTGTTTCCAAAGGCTCATTGCCAATGATAAAAAGTCTAAGCGACTATTTTGCCTACTAGCAAAAAGCGAGCTTGAGGAAAATTCTTGAAAGAAATTTCTTAAAAAATCATCGGTTTTTTTAGAATTTGCTGAGATGCCAAAGAGCCCTTCATTGATCGAGCGTAGCCCAGGTTTCGCTGCCAATAGTTGTCTTAAGGATTCTTTAAAATTGTCCTCATTAATGTCTTTAAAATCTACTGAGACTTGATCATTCAGAACATTCCCGGCGAAAGGCATCAATCCTTTTATCAATGATTTAAACTGTGCTAAATCTCCAGGTAATGGAAGATTGGATTCGCCTTCCCCAGGACTTGTAGGTATATCTTCGAAAAATCCTGGAAACGGATTTTCTTCAGAAAAAGCGTGTATATTCATACTTAATGTTCCTGCCATCATAAGCGAAAAAAGTGCCCTATTTTTCATTGGATTTACCTCCATTATGATATTCACCATATTTAAGTGGATATATATCATAAAAATTTTTGGAATTACCAGGAATGAACTTATCATTCGATTTGTGAATTTTCAATAATAGAACAAATATACTTTTATTTTGCGTAAACTCTAAATGGACAATTTTTTAACATGCAAGAAAGAGGCCGTAAGTTGGATCCTATATAATCCGAAATTTTGTAATAGCAGGAAATCAACGATGATCCAAAATATTATTTCCGAATTATAGTCTACAAGGTTAATGAGAGGCAAAGATGAATTTATAAGCATCTGTCCTTGAATCTGCCTTCATAGCAGGAAATATCAAAAATCCTTTCTGATTCTATTAAGTTTCTCAAGAAAGGTTTTTCCGAACTTTCTCTATAATGCAAAATGTGCGGGTGATAGATTTTAACACCTATTAATGGCTCTGGAAGATACCTAACACCTTACCCCATAAAAAATAGATATGACAGCATAGTTTATGGCATCACCTCCAATTCCCTGCCTTTTCATGGGTTCTGAAAATACTTCAATACTATTTGAGAGCTTACTACCACTAAAATTTTTCCACCCCTCTCAAATCAAGATTGTTATGCCAGGCAGATTTCTATAAAGGACATCTCAATGAAATTGATTTCGCAGTCTATGCTACTTTGTTGACCAAGGCTTTTCTAAGAATTTAATTTTAAACACTTGTTATAAAATTCAGAACAGACCTATCCAAGAAAACATCTACGATATTTTTCGTTTATCGAATCATTGCTTTTAAGCGGTATTTTGAGTGTGAATTATTTGCTTTTTATTACCACTTTATTTTATGTACGAAAAATGGTAACAAGAATCACTTAATAATTTGAAGCTTATTCAAAATTCCAAAATAGAATGTAGTAAATGGTCAACAATCACTGCTTTGAAATAAACAACCAAATGCCGATAGGAACTTAGGTAAGATACCCCATACTATGACACCTTTATTTGAAATATTTATTCATTCACTAGTGTTGTGTTCAATACCAGGACCAATAAACATACTAAGTGCTTTATTCGGTAAGAAAAAAGGTTTATCAAATTCCCTTGGCTTTATTGCTGGAGCGTCTTTAGGCTTTTCTTGTCTTGTTATTACCGTAGGCACCGGGCTGGTCAAGGCAATCGATGATTATCCCCAATTAATAAATTTACTCAAATATGTCGGTGGTCTTTATATTATTTTTATTTCAGTATGCATGGTATTCCTTGACGAAGAGGAACTGACAGGTTGTATCAAGTGCAAATTTTTTGATGGTTTTTTTATTCAGTGGATCAACGTTAAGTCTTGGATCTGGGCATTATTCGTGGCATCTAGTTTCAGCAATATTCGTGGTCCATTGATAATTTTTGCTTCAATTGAGTTTATTGTGGAGTTTATATGTTTGATTTTATGGGCTTATGCCGGTGAACAGATTGCAAAGATCTGGTCCTCTCCTAGGCAGCAAAAAATATTTGATACAATTTTAGCAATTTCCCTGGCTACAATTGCTATTTTAATTCTCGCAGGCTGAAAGCTTCGACTAAACAGCAAATAGCAAGATAGGCTATTAGAAGAATACCTCAAAGAATATATGATCCCATGCAGTCAAACATTAGTCCAATTGAGGCTGATTTGGCTCGATAAAATCTTTTAATGGTTCTAAATTTGGGATAATAAGCACTTCAATTCGCCTATTTAGTTGCTTTCCCTGTCTAGTTACATTGCTTGCGATAGGCTTATTTTCTCCGTAAGAAGCCGCAGAAACGAGGGATTGGTTCACACCCCTATTGACTAGCAGCTTTAAAACGCTCATCGCGCGATCATAGCCTAAATACCAATTTGAGTCATAACGCCCACCATTTATGGGAACATTATCTGTATGACCTTCAACCTGGATCTTTCTTTGATCCATCGTTCTTAATATTTCACCTAAACGTGCTATGTGCTCCAATCCTTGTTTAGATAAACTTGCTGAACCAGAAGGAAATAAGACATCTCCTGGAAGTTTAACCAAGAGACGATCGTCTTCTAAACTAACTGCCAAGCCTTCCATAGCAAGTGCGCGCTTTATTTTATCAGCATAAACCTTGTTTTGTTCCATATATTGATTTGCAAACTCTAGATCTCTTTTCAATAAGGCAATTTGCTCTTCCTTACTGTTGTATCCATTCTTAAGATGGTTCAATTCCTTGGCATTATTTTGAATCATGCCATTTAAATGATCATTTTTGAGCTGTTCTTTTCTGAGTTTAAGATAGGTATCTTTATATTTTCTTTCAAGATCATTGTAAGTACCCGAAGTGACACAGGCACTGATAAGGCAAATAGGAATTACCAAAAGCCAATGTTTAATCATAATAGCTCCCTATAATTGTTATTTGATGACTGGTTCTGATCGGATTTTTCTTGGGATAAGTTTAATACTAGATCAATTAGTAAATAATAACAGATATATAAAGGTAATGATTAAACAGACCTATGGTATGAAAGGGTCTTACATTTGCTACCAAACCCAAAGCCTTTGACCCACGAATTTCTATTTGATCTTAAGCAACCCTAACAGATAGCATGTCGCAATCTAAATTTTTCAATAATTCAGAGGTGTTATTTCTATTAAATAAGCCTTTGAATCCATGTCGACCGTGGTTACCCATAACCAACAGATCTGCATCGATCAAATCTATAAGATCTAGGATCTCAAGTCTAATATTTCCTACTTTTACAAATTGATATTCCTTGGGTATGTCAAATAATGTACCCAAATCTAAAATCTTTCTTTTGGCATAAGCTTTATGCTCCTCCACAATATCCAAAATTCGCGGTGAAATCATTTCATAGATGGGTTCAATAACGTGGACTAAATGGACCCTAGCAGTACAGTCTTTTCGCAAATCTCTTGCTGTTTCTAAAATCTGCTCACTTTGCTTAGGATCAAGATCCACTGCAACCAATATGTTCATTATTTCCCTCATTTTCTAGCCTCCTTAAACCTCAAAGCTGAATTAGAGTACTACCTTCACCACTACACTTTAGATATTAATTTACAAACCTAATGATTTCCCTCTTAATGCGGATAGAAACTGCGTAACAATTCTATGCTCAAACCTCTCCCATATTTTGTCATTGTTATAGGAAATTTAAATTTAGTTTTAGGTGTATAAAGTTGCATTTCCCCAAAATTAGTACGTCAAAAATTGCTGTTATGTAGGTTTTAGTAATTCATGGGTATTTGATATAAGATCATTGACAACGCCTCACGGACTCGTGGTCGCCCCTCTCGGGCGGCCTAATTAACTACCTGGGGGGGGGGGAAATGTTCACTATTTTTTTACAGTCGATAATCATCTGTTTTATTCTCTTGTATATAGCAATGGAGGTGGTTCGTCCCTTCTAAAACCTCGAGAAACGCTCAGAATATCCTTTAAGGAGTATATCAACCAACTCCTTAAAGCTCAGACCTGTGAATATTGGTGAAAAATATTGATTATGATTGAGTTGTTTCTTGACAAAGCTCGGGTAAAAAAATATTAATTGATTACTATTTAATCACCTATTAAACTCGAGAACATCTTATGACTAATTTTCGTCTCTTTATCTTTTTTAGCTTAATTTGCTCACCTAGTATTGCTCTTAGTGCCGATCATAGTCCTAGGTATGAAGACCATGGATTTGATGATCTTTTCAAGACTCCTCCACGTGCTTGCGAAAATGGGTCAAATGAAAACTCTAGCTTTGAAGCAAATAAGCCTAGCTTCCTATCAACTAATCTAAATGATGTTTTTCTTATGCCTGATTTGGATGATAGGCCAAATGAAAATACCAATATCCTAAAATCCTCTCTTCAAATTAAAACATCAAGCTCAAGAACCCTTATGGAAGCTCTTCCTCCAGAAATGTTGGCAAGCGGAGGAAATCTTTTTACACAACCCCTCAATAGTGCTCTTGAACCTCTTAAACCAATGCCCATTACTAATGATGCACAGCTGGAATCCACAAAGCCTAAAGTCTTTGGATTATTTTTTGAATTGGAGATTGAAGATAATTCCGATAATGGCTATGATCCAGAATTATTGCTAATTAATCTATTTGCAGAAATCCATGAAGAAGAATTTGAAGATGCTACGGATTCAATTTCTGAGGCCATAGAGCTTGTTAGAAATGAAACAAATGAGTTAAAAGTAGCAAACGAAGCCTACTGGAAGGCAAAGGAACTTTCTGGGTATCTGGAAGAGATTAAAACCTATATTTCATCCCAAGACCAATCAGAAATTTAGAGATTTGACAGAACTCTCATACGCAGCCTCCACCAGCAAATGAGGGTAATTTCTAAAAAAATGCTAGCAATGACTTGCAGACAATTTCCGAACAAATCATAAATACCCCCTCTTTCATCATTCGATGATCTTGCGGCTTGAATCGAAGTAGAAATTTTGGTGACCAAAAGGTAGGCTTTTAGAAGGTTTGAAGTTTTTTTGTTAAGGAATAGGCTTCCGCTATTTACCCTCAAGAAAGGTTTTTTGATGAAGTATCAACCAGAGCCTTGCCCTCTCTGCAACCGGTTGTTTGTTTGTAAAGTGGGAAATATAAGTCAATGCCAATGTGCCCAAGCTGACCTTACGAAGGAAGTTATTCGCTTCCTTGAAGTTGAGTTTGACAACTGTCTATGTATAAGCTGCCTAAAACTCATAAATGGTGATAAAAATCCAGAAAATCAAACTAGGGAAAAATTGCTGGAAAAAGTTGAATACTGCAAAACATCAAAGAGATAAGCTTTAGGAACACATTGCTTCTATTGAACAAGAATTGCTGAAGGTATTATAACTTCAGTATTTCCTAAATAACTTGCACCTGCACCAGTTGCATCTTTGTAAATCTTGAATTCAATAAGAAAATGCAAAAATAATCTTGCCGTCCAGAATTCAAAACAAATTTGTGCTTGAAAAAAATATTTTCATCAAAATTCCCCTTCCTAAGATGTGTTTAAGAGCTAATAAGAGAAAAATC
>JBGCDR010000056.1:0-8224 GCA_045105515.1 Oligoflexales bacterium | reverse complement strand
AAAAACTATGCCGACACGAGCAGTATCAACGACTGTAGAGTATCCTATTGTGGTTTACTTTGAACTGGCTGGACTGAAAAATATACTGCAGGGTAGGAATGAAATTACAGGTGACTATCTAGGATTTCAATAGGACCTGGGTAAGGTTAGTGAACTCACCGAGGATTCAGAGGTCAGAGCCGAAAATTAGTTAATCAAAAATCTCGCTGATATCAAGGCATTTATTTTTGTCCTAATTTCCTAAAATCATATCCATTTACACAGATAAAATTCAATATTTCGAATAGTGATCTTATGGCACCTAAATTTTTTAACTTATCCTAGAGTTTCAAATATCTACAACTGGGAATATAGCTATAAAAAGAGAATTTAGTGAGAGAGCAGCTAGATTCCATGTTGGTTTAGAATAATTGGTTAAGCTCTTTGGATCCAATGAACGAATTTCATTCAGTACAGTTGACAATTCAGTATCTGGAATTTCCATGATTACTAATACAGAAATTATTCCATATAATTCTTGCTCGATTTTGGAAGTCTCAATTCCAAAATGTGAAGTTTGTCTGGTGACTATGTTTTTATAAAAAGAACATAATGGAAATGGAATATTTTTAGCGTTAAAAAGCAATCTATACTATTTCCTGAACAATCTTAATGATCCAAATGCCGGTTGATTATTAGCTGAGGAGGAGAAGCATATTAATCATTAATGTATGAGTCTAAAAAGTCAAAATCATATGACAAAGACTAAAATACATTGACATTAACAACACAATTTTCTGGTAATTTATTAAGCGAAAATTCCACCCTCCTCTCGGGTAGTGTGATCAAAACTTAGTTCTCACAAACAGCAGAAATTTTTTGCCTAATTTTATTAGCTCCTACATTCATCTGGTTCCATAATTTAAAAACACCTAAGCTTACCATCAAATAGAATTAAACATTTGCTAATAATTTCTAATTCCATATATTAGCCTCAAAGGCCATCTTGGCTATTTATTCGGGTGTTATGACCTCAAACTTTCAACACATTCGAAGGATGTAATCTATGAAACCTGTCGATTGGCTATTTCGTCATACTACTTTAGCTCTGATTGTTTCGTTAAATTTTTCATCAACTGGGTACGGCTTTTTCGCATCTTACTATAATAAGGTTAAACAGGCTGTAAAAACAGAAAACTTGAACAATTTAAAAAACTACCTTAGCAATATTTCCGATTCCAATACTAAATCCTTAGAAAAACCTCTTGATGAAGATGGCGAAACCTTTCTTACCCATGCTATTGCAATGGAGAAGGATAATGTAGCGTTTAGCTTCATAGATGCAAAAATCCTTATAAATCATCCAAATAAAAAAAAGATGTATCCTCTAGAAGTAGCTATACAAAATGAAAAAACCGAGATTCTTGAGAGACTTATCAGCGTGGGAGCAAATTTAGATGTTACAGAAAATTTGCGGACCAAGGTAATTCATTATATCTTCAAAAAAAACCATAAATCATTAATTTCTCGCCTAGTAAATTCTGACAGAGAGCTCAATTTACTTGACGATGAAGGAAACACCCCACTTATGACTGCGTTAAAAAATGGTCATAAAACCTTGGTCATCAGTAAAATATCTCCAAGAATCGCAATCAATCAAGTCAACAATAATGATGAAACACTTCTTGGTTTTGCCCTTGAAACTCATGACCATTCATTTTTAGAAATGCTACTTTCCCTCAATGCAGATATTAATCAAAAAACCCGATTTAACTCACTAGATGATAGCCCAGTATTACCACCCTTGACCTACGGCATCATTGTAGAGGACTATAAATTAGTTGAAAAACTCATCAGTAGCAAAAAACTAGATTGGGAAATGACAACCGAAAGTGAGGAAACTTTTGTAAATACTTCGACACGACTAGGAAGAAATGAAATTCTTAGCCTTTTGGTTAGGAGTGGAGCAAATTATAGACAACCTGACAAGCAAGGTAACACTCCCCTTATCAATGCTTGCAAAGAAAAAAATGAAAAAATTGTAAAAAAGCTGATTGCATTAGGGACTGACATAAACTTTGCTAATCTTGACGGAAGAACAGCGATATCTTATGCCATTGAGATGGACTCTGTATCTATAGTTGAAAGACTTATCAATGCCCATGCAGACTTGTCGGAAAAAAATTACTTATTCTATGCAATTATCAACCATTCATATCAAATTGCAAAGATATTACTTGATGCAGGAGCCGACCCTAACCTAAAAGCGTTATATCCAAATAAACTTGCAAAACTTAAAGACCCCGAACTAAGCACACCCTTATATCATGCAATGGAATCTGAAGATTTCGATATCATTAAACTACTTTTAGGCTATGAGCAGACCGATATTACTATCAGAAATAATAATTACACACAAAGCTATCTACATAAAGTTATTTCAATTGGCAATATTGAGATCGTTAAGCTCTTCCTTAAACAGGATTCTTCAACATACGATTTGGAATTTAAAAACGAAAACGGAGATACCCCTCTTCTGATTGCTGCAAAAAAAGGCTTTCTAGAGATTGTTAAAATACTTTTAGATATGGGTGCTGACATTAATGCAAGCAATGCTGAAGGGCTAAACGTTTTCAGTATAACAAAGTCAAAACAGCCAAAGATTTATGCGTTCTTGGACTATTTTGGGGCCAAATCAAATGGTTCTCTTGAGGACATTGAAGAGTACTTCAATGAGAGCAATACAGAACAAGACTTAAACGATTTGTTTAATCTACTGCTCAAAAAATATAATAATATCAATGGCTATCTTTTATCCGATCATTTGGTAACTCTAATTGATTCAATAGACAATTACGATCTCTTAATCTATCTCAAAGGCTTGTTAACCACTTACACAAAGCTTGATGAATCGCGTAACGAGTATTTAACTAAACGACTTAACAAGCTTATGGTTGCAAAACAAGAAAGTATCCTCGATCAAACGGATGAAAAAGACTACTCAGCCTATGCATATATGGAACTGAAATCCTACGAGAACAGATGCACCCTATGCAAGAAAGCAATCAATGAGGCAAAAACTTATCATGGCCCAGCTGGCTGCAAACATGTAACTTGTAAGTCTTGCTTCCACAAATACCTAGAACAATCCCTTGCTGAACATGAAGGCAAGCCTTTAGCCTGTCCAACATGCAAAGAAACACTAACTACAGAGTTTATCGCCGGATTAGATTTAAAACCCAAGGATATTAATGAGATACGTTTACTTCAAATAAAAAATCGTCTTGCGAGTGTGAAAAATTTTAAGTTCTGTCCAACCCAAGATTGCCTCGGTGGCAAAACAGTTGCTAGTGAAGAGGATAGGTTCTATTCATGCCCGATTTGTGATTTTGAAGGCTGTATTGTTTGTTCAAGTAAACATGATGGTAGCTGCACAAAATAGTCTTAACTTGCCCGCACTAAACGATGCGAAGCTCTCAAATGCTTTTTAATTATAAAGCAATACCTTGGGACTTCGTTTGCTCAACTTAAAAAATAATAATATTTTATACTTACATTCTCATTTCGGAATTCTCAATGCCGAACAAGGGACCAATTTAGGTTCATTTTTTTTCTCCATTTATTTCTTAAAAATTTACCGTATGTTTCTATGAAATTTGTGGTATAAGCGCCAGTCCGCTGAATGTTTTTGAAAGGAATCAAATTGAAATTTTTGCCAAGTTTTATATTTCCCATTATTTTTTGCTCGAAAATGTTTGCAAATGAATCAACTGCTGTCAGTCAGCTTTCAATTGATTCCTTTCCGACTCGAGATCAAATCCTTTCGTTCATGGATCATGTATCGGATGAACATAGCTGGTATAAACGCCTGCCTAGAAGAGATAAGCACGAAGATCCTCTTAAAAAGACTTCAAAAGGGTATAAGTTTAAGTTCTATATATCGAAACCAGAATTATTTGCGGGTTCTTCAGAGGATGAGAATGAATTTGGTTCACTATCTTATACGATAGAAAGCCAAAAAAATTATGATGACATTGAAGGAATTGAGCTTCGATTTAACGACCAAAGCATCTATTTTTTTCTCACTACCTATTCCTATGATCAAAATGAACGAATGGAGCAAAGTAAAAATTGTCAGCGAATAGCAGATGCCATTGAAGAAAATCTGAGAAAGACCTATCTTTCATTTAAAAACGCACAGAGCGACGTAGAAAATCGTTCCGAAAATTTAAATACTATTCAGAATTATTTAGGAGAAGAGCTTAAAAAATCTGTAAAACCTAGCAAAGATCCAGATATTAGTATACCTTCCTACTTAACAGATATCTTAAAGCAACCAACTTTATATATTCCAAGCAATACTGTTATTGTGAGCACTGCAATACTAATCATTTTGAGTGGGTATGCTTCAAATTGCTAAGATCTTAGTACTAACTCCCAACTAATAAATCCATCCGGATTTATAGGTATTAACTCTAAAAAGATGATCCAGTAGCTTACCCCGTGCGTTCAATTACAAATATCCCTCGAAGCAATCTTAACTGGAAGTTTAAATTATTTTTTGGCCATATTCATGCCCGATATAATTTTGTCGCACTCTATTAATTTTTAATACAGAATCTTATGTCCGAACAATAGAATTGAGGCTGACTTATGTACCAAAATAACCTGCGTTACCTAACTTACGAATCTAAAATGTTAAAGTTATTTCCAAATCTCTCCCAGAATAGACGTGTAATTGCTGCGTTGCTCCCAGATAATTATGACGAAAAAAAATTCTTTCCGACCATCTGGTTTTTAGGAGGGTTTGGCTCTAATGGCAGGGATCTACTCAACGATGCTGGCCCTTTTCGAGAGTCTTTTGCTCAGAAACTTATAAATTACCAAAGGGACGGACTTATCCCTGCTTTTATTGGCATATTCCCAGATGGGACCACAGATTTAGGAGGGAGCCAGTATATCAATTCATCAGCAAATGGGCCATTTTTGGATCACGTGTGCGATGAGCTGGTTCCATTTGTAGATTCAAAATTAAAATCTATCCCTCAATCTTCTGGTAGAGTCGTAACGGGTCACTCCAGCGGCGGCTATGGAGCTATGATGATCTCAATGCTGAGACCTGGAGTATTTGATCATATGATTGCTTCAGCGGCAGACTCAGCTTTTGAAATCTCACAAAAAAGCAGCTGGCTTACTGCTGCGATCGAGGTGCGGCGCTGTGGAGGAGTCGACGCATTCTTAGAGCATTTTAAAGCACAAAGAAGGAAAGAGAAAATTAGCCAAAATCAATTCATAGCAAACATGCAACTTGCTATGGCTTCCTGCTTCTCTCCCGCTCCTCATGAAAACAATGCTCATTGCCAGCTCCCACTCGATCTTGAAAGTATGAATATTATCCCAGAAGTCTGGGATAAATGGCTGAATCATGACCCAAGCAATGCTGTTAAAATCCATTGGGAAAAATTAAACCGACTAACTTATTTCCATTTGGATTGCGGTTCAGAAGATGAGTATGGCGCACAGTTTGGCCACCGACAAATAAAACATATACTAGAAAAAAATAAGGTAAAATTTACCTATAGTGAGTTTAAAGGCACACACCGCAAAACCTCTTTCAGATATGAAGAACGCTTTAAGCTCCTTGGAGATTTCATAAATCGTCATAAAATGTGGTTTGAACCATAATGCGGGATATGCCGCATTCCCTATAGACAGGGAAAATACAAAAAAATTTTAAAGTAATATCATCTTGTCTTCAATTTAAATGTTATCTTTGGATTGGTATCACCTTTGCATTCACTAAACGCGACTATTAGATTGAATAGAGGTAAATAATGAAAATACTTATGGCCTATGATGGCTCAAAAGAAGCGGCAGCAGCGTTCAAGCTTTTAGATAAACTCCCAATACCAGACAAATCACAAGTTTCTATTATCCATACTGTTAGAAACGTCAGCTATAATAACCCAATAATCCCCGAAACCACATTTAACGAAATTATTCGTTACAATGATCATCTCAAGGAGCAAGGTGAGGCACTCATAGATAGTTTGCTAAAAGAGCAAACAGACTGTCGTTTTGAACTTAACGGCCTAGTTAAAATTGGCAATGCTGCTGATGCAATTCTTGAAGCATCAGAAGACATGAATCCAGACCTTTTAGTCGTTGGTTCTAGAGGCTTAAACCCAATTAGTTCCTATTTGCTTGGAGGTATTTCTTCTAAGGTCTTAAAATATTGCAAATGTCCTATTTTGATCTCGAGAGAATCAAACCACGCTACCCAAAAAAATTCAAAGCTAAATGTCATGCTAAGCTATGATACCTCAAAAACTTCTGATGAAATGTGCGAGTACGTTTCTAAGCTCGATTTGGCCAGGATTGCAAAACTATCGCTTGTTTCTATACTTGAACCCCCACCGGAAATAGCCTTGGTTGATACCTTAGCAAGCAACTGGCATTCTTTGAAAAGCGATGAAAATTTTTTGAAAGAGCGCCTAAAAAGTGTAACAGGTCCTCTAATAAAAAAACATCCTCAGCTCAATATAGAGCAAACAGTCCTCCCTCAGGATAAAAGTATTCCACATTCGCTTATGGATTTTTCAGAGCTTAAAAAAATTGACCTCATTTGCATGGGTAACAAAGGAAAAAATGCTTTCGAAAGGTTTCTGCTTGGAAATGTATCATTGAAGGTAGCTGAACATAGCAAGTCGTCTGTCTTAATTTTCAAAGGTAAGTGAAACCCATGAAAACTCTCTGAAATGAGTTTTTTACCCCACCCCTTCAAGAGCTTACAAGCACCTCCTCTTGACAGAGGGGCCAAGGGTATTCTTAGAAACCAACTCACCAACTTTTTATTGCAAGCGATCGTAGATACATTTGTAAACTAAATTTAATTTCCTTGGTAGATTTCACTTCGTAAAATCTACTGTCATTAAAAATCTACTACTAGTAGGAGTGTGGAAAATCATTTATAGCTTACGATATTCGACAATTATCTATTGTGTTGATCGATAGTTAGTATTAGTTACAAACATTAAAGATTTTGATAAAAAGGATTAAAATTATGAAAATATTCACAATACTTTTTTATATTTTTATTGCTGGAATAGCTTTTGGAAAATCTAACAAACCTTTGGAAACTGTTAAAAACCTCGACATAGAACAATATATGGGAAACTGGTATGAAGTCGCATCGATCCCACAAAGATTTCAATCTCAATGCGTAGCAAATACAAAGGCAGAATATGAGCTACTAGATAACGGAAAAGTTGTAGTAGTGAATAAATGTGAAAAAAAAGATGGATCCTTAAGTACTGCTTATGCCAGAGCGCGAGTAAATAAAAAATATAAAGATCAAAGCAAATTGCAAGTCACTTTCGTCTCTATATGGAGGTGGTGGATCTGGCTATTCTCTGGCGATTATTGGGTCATGAAAATTGGTAATGACTACGAATATGCTGTCGTTGGCCATCCAAACCGCAAATACCTTTGGATTCTATCCAGGGAGCCCATTATGGATGGGAAGCAGTTGACAGAGCTTGAAAGGTATATTTCCAGCCAAGAATACGACTCATGTAAGGTGAAAATTACTCAAGAGGGGGACTTCAAGAAAAAAGCCCTTTGTGCCTTAAAAGAAGCACAGGTTCTTAACTAGAATGAAAAGCTTAGAGAACTCTACGGAGGAGTGAGTAATATTTCGGAGCATAATGGATCTACCCATAAAGGCACCCAATAATCACCAGCCCTATTGGACATATCAACAGCAAATTTAAGCCCAGTAATAACTCTGTTTTTCGTAAAGTTATCATTGCAGGAATTATAGTACCGTATTTCACCTATAGCATCATTATTAAACAAACCTCTACCGGTGAATAGCCTTTCCCCCCTAGAAAAGTTTATTTCTTTATTACCTGCCTGTAGTTCAAATTCGTTAAAAGGCGCACATTCGAGCTCGAAATTTTTAGGAAATATTTCGTACACAGCTGAACTAAGCCCAGTCGCTATTTCCGAACCTGGACAAGTTATTGAAGCAGTTTGACCTGTTACATTTTCACCCTCTCTTCGAGTGACCTGTCTACGATTTAAAATATCAAGGTTAGTACATGTTGCTCGGTCATGTCCAATTTGACCCACCCAGTCATGTAAAACTGACCCACCACGGAGCCATAGGCGACGACCTTAAAAATCTCCTATCAGCTTAATATTGAATCAGCAACATTATTGAATGATTTACGATAAGAATCTC
>JBGCDR010000055.1:0-3825 GCA_045105515.1 Oligoflexales bacterium | reverse complement strand
TCACTTGTCTTTCCGGTAACATGAAAATAAACATATCAAGCCCTCCCAGAATTACGTTTGGGATCAGCTTATCAATATTTACATAATAATCATATAAAATAATAATATTAGCCGGTTAAAAAATTAGACAACTCTAATATATTATTAGTTAATTTATCTCAGATAACTTTATAATAACAATTTATTATAAAGTTATTTTTAGTCAATTGTAGACAGCTCCGATAAGTTCTTCATACATCATAAAAAATCATAATTAGGGGGTTCAACCATGAATTCAAAACTCTTGTCATTGGTATTACTTATTGGTTTGTTTGGCTGTGGAGACGACAAATCTGACAACTCTAGCTCTCAGGAAGAGTATAAAGACTCTTCAGGAAACAAATGCAATATTCGCAATTTGCTTTCCTCTAGCTATGATAGCGATTATGGTGATGTCAAGCTAAATATCTCTTCAGATAATTCTGTTGAAGGTGAGTATTCTTACGATGGCTATGAAGGAAAAATAGAAGGCGAATTTAACGCTGATAAACTAAGTATTGAAGGAACCTATAACGAGCTTAAAGAGAGAAAAATCTTAATTCTTCCGTTACCATCCTCAGAAGAAACTGGAAAGTTTGTTATAAAGTTTAAACTTACCGATTGTGATAAGGCAGAAGTTGTTGAAGGTATCTACCAGGAAGATGGTGAAGAAGAATGGGAGTCTTGGGGTATGGAGTCAAAATAATATTTCGCTCTCTAAGAAATTATGGAATCCGAATTATGGATTCCATATCCTAAACACCTGATATCCCCAGTAAGCTTGTAAATCAAAAAATAATTCCCAACACATATTGCACACTAAATTTAGTGACTTACTCCGATTTCTAGCGATCTCAATTAGTTTTTCGTAAGTTAGAATCTTTTGAAGGAAATGTGTCTATTATGAAATGAATAGTTGCATCGTGCATAAACTCAGATGATTAAAGACTTCTACATGTGTTTAATTCCTTTGCACCTCAATAAAACCCTGACCTTAATATAAACAGTACCTTAAGTATGGTTCGAAAGTTGCAATTTAATAATCAACAGACCACACTTATAGGAGAAATATGATGTCAGCTAGTAAGATTTCACTTTGCACGTTTCTGGTTCTTATCACCTCATGCGCCATTAAGAAGAATAGAAATTTAGAGGAAGATAACAGTTTATATGAAAAAGATCAAGCAATAAATTTTCAAGCTTTCAATGACTTCCCAAACGAGGAAGGTTTAAATCTAGCTATCAGAAACTATGATCATCTTTGGAATAAGAAAAGCCTATCTGTCTGCTGGGAAAATGATAACAATAAAAATAATGGTAAGGCCATCACTCAAGAAATAGTGACTAGTGAATTTGCTAAAGTTGGTTTCGATTTTACTGGTTGGAATAAATGTGACAGCAACGGTGCTGATATTAGGATAAATGTCGGAGATTATTTGTGGCCTAGAGTGTCTAGTTTAGGGAAAAACCTGCAAAATGTACAAAATGGCGTGACATTGACATTTTCATTTGACCAAGCAAATTCAGGTTCATGGGCTTACAGGTGCAAAATCAATCCTAATTATAGAGATAACTGCATACGAAACTACGCTTTGCATGAATTCGGTCATGTAATTGCTTTAGAACACGAAGCTAATCGAGCAGATTCATTTTGTGCAGATTCTACTAATGCAGCAGTAATTGCGATTGGTGAATATGATCAGGATTCTATTATGAATTATTGTGCTAACAGGAGATTTATCCAAAGTAATTTGGTGCCTAAATTATCTTCTGGTGATATTTCTGGAATCAATGACTTGTATTCTTCAGTGCCTGATGCAACTGATACAGATACAGGTTCCGACAATGATTCTTCTGATAATGATTCTTCTGATAATGATTCTTCAACGGAGTTATCAGGACAGAATTTCATCTTGATTGTTTCGGGAAATCATTTAGTTTCATCAACTAATATTTTGGCATGCCCTGATAACGGCGACAACTCTGGAATTAAGAGTATTGATAGTTTTAACTTTACTAATGGATCTGTAACAGTCAGGCTTTCACTTGATACAGGATTCAATAATCATTCACAGTACTTCGGAGTTGAAGGTCCAGGTGGAAGTCTTTTCTTAAGACTTTTCCAGCGGGATAATACTTATCAGCTGAAAGCAGGTCAAGATTCAATAGACCTTGTTCACAAAACTTATAGTCCTGTGAATGATAACTACCTTAAGATTTCTCACCAAGCGGCTTACAATAGGGTTACTTTTTGGACATCACGTGATGGCAGTAACTGGATTCCCTTTGGTTATAGGACTTTTACCGACACTAACAATATGAAGTTGATTTATAAGTGCGGTACTACCCCATCAAATATTCAAGATGTCAAAATCAATAATGTAGCCAAAGGTTTTTAAATTAGTTATTCCCGTCCAGAAAGGACGGGCTCTCTTCCGTCACTTAATTGAATATTTACTTTCTTCGATAAATTCTAGACAATCATTAATCAGATTTTTTAGATCCTGGCAGGTATTAAGCACAAGAACGTCTGATTTTTCCTCAGGATTAAAATTTTGCCATTGCTTTTGCTGCGACTCGATTAAGCTTGCATCGGCATCTGATATGTCTCCATTACGATTTTCAAGGCGTACTCTCAAGTCCTCTGCTGGAGCAGTGCAGTGGATAAATAGCACAGGTTTCCCAGAGATTTTTTTTCTAATATAGGGTTCTCTTAAGTTTAGATGGTCAAATTTTGCGTCGACGATCACGTTGCGATCGGTTTGTAATAAAAAGGCAAGACGTTCTAAGTTACTATAAGTGTTTTCATTCATCTCATCCGAATATAAACTAGCATCTCCCTTATTTAGGATTCCCACTTGACCCAAATGCTTACGAATTACATCAGATCTAAGATGAATAGCATCTAGTTTTATTGCTAGCTCTCTAGCAATGGTTGATTTACCTGAACCGGAAACACCACATACAATCAGCAACAGGCCAGGATTTGTATCAGCATAACTCTTGGCTAGAGTGATGTAGTTTGAAATTTGTGCCTGAGCTTCTTGGTTGGATTCAGGCTTTTGTGATTTAAACGCCAGGAATGTAACCTTGGCCCTGATATAGGCACGCACGCTACAGTAAAATGAAAGCAAGGAAAGTCCTTCATAATCAGCTGTCCACTCGAGGTATTGATTAAGCAATAAATTTGCTAACCTGGTAAATCCGCGGAATTGAAAATCCATAATGGTAAATGCAATGTCATACAGGACATCAATATTTCTAAAGTCCTCAGAAAACTCGATACAATCAAATAATACTACCTTTTTATCGAAATAGCAGATATTACCAAGATGTAAATCGCCGTGGCATGACTTAATTTTTCCGCTTTCTTTTCTAGCAAAAAATTGATCTTGATTATTCTTCAAATAGCGTTCTTGATAGGTTTTAATGGCAAGAAAATCTTCCCTTGAAAAATATGATCCTATACCAGGCTCAGTCTCAGCGAAATTTTCCATAACAACATTTTTTATAGATTCAAAAGAGCCAAAAGGGCTACTGCTTGGGAAAGGGTCAGTTTTTAAGTGAAAATCTGCTATGCTTTGTGCCAACATACAGGTTAGCCATCAGTCTATTTTGTTTCGTTTGCTGAGGTTTAACAGAAGTTGTTCTTGCTTGAATTCGAGGTCTCTAAGCTGCAAAAGCTAACTTAGCACCTGAGTAAACTTCATTTGGTGTCAAGTAACCAAGAGTCTTTCTTGGCCTGTTATTTAAGGCGTTTTGTACATTTTGTACATCTTCTGCTGTAATTCCTTTGAAACATGATCC
>JBGCDR010000054.1:0-6096 GCA_045105515.1 Oligoflexales bacterium | reverse complement strand
CCATTGTTAGATTATGCTTGAATAGTCAAAAAAATACATCTCAAATATTTTTGACAACAAAAATTTTGTTAAAAAAATATGCTGAACCCATTTTAACGTACTTCAAAATTTGGTTAAAAGCTTACTTGAATCAACCCTGCTCCTGGGATGTCATCTACACTTGCCCTAACATGAGACATAAACAAGAATACTAAGATCAACAAACAGTAATTTTTCATTTTATAAACCTCGTCACACCAGTTAAAAATACGAATACAAACTAAAAAATCGATGCTTGTCAACAAGAACTAATATGCTTAAAACAAATGTTTGTGTTAGTTTGGTGAAATTCAGACAATTAAGCTCGATCATCTAAACAAGAGTGAGATCACAATGATAGTATCAGCATCCCCCAAACAAGCAGCCTTTCAAGGTTGGAACTCCCAAGATCTGGTATGCGCTATTACCACAATTCAGACATGCAACTGCAGTGGGCTCTCTCAGCCTTGTCTCAGTATGGTCCCATTTCTGGTACTGAGAATATCCTTGACTTTGGTGCTGGAGATGGAAAAATTTCGGCTCTTATTTCGAATCTAGTACCCAACGGAAGCATCACTGCAGTGGACCTTTCTCCAAATATGTCTGAATTTGCATCTGCATTTTACGACCAAGAAAACTATCCTAATCTTAGCTTTAAGACTCTTCAAGATTCAAATTTTAAAAAATGGGTAGGTAAGCAATCATTTGACTTAGCCTTAAGCTTTAGTGTTCTTCACTTAACTCAAAACCCTGGAGTAATCCTCGATAATATTGCTAGACGCCTTACTACCAAGGGTCAATTCGTAGCAACTTGGCCTGTAGGACAAACAGAGGAGTCTCTTGAGTTAGTTAATAAAGTAGCCCAAGCTCATAAATTCTCTATTCCACTCCCTAGTAAAGAACAACTACAGATGCAGCAAATAGATAAAATTCCTGAAATTTTCGCTAAAACACAACTCGAATTAAAAACTTGCGAATTGGTGATGACTAAAAACCCTTTCCTAAACAAGCAAGAACTAATTGAGTGGTTTATTGGAACTATGTCTGCAAATTGGAATATCCCTTCCGCAAAGCGCCAGGATTTTTTTGAAGACCTAGCAGATCGACATATTGCAGCTAATCAAAACAGATGGACCTCAGGTCTGGTCTATCTTGAAATTCCCCGCGTTAACATAGTAGCAAGTCGAGCACCTCTAAACTAAAAATGAAATCAAGCAGGCTGAAATCATTTTTCAAATTAGCATTACTATTCATAAGATGTATTTTTTTTAATATCCGCGAAGCCATTTTAACATAAATCTTAGCTTAGAAGTCCTTTTCAAAAGGTTCCTTAAGTTTATAATATAAGGTTATATTTTGATTATTTTTCCAGAATAAAAAATATTTAATCTTATTTAATTAGGACAAAAAACTTTTTTCTACCTCTCAATTCGCTATTATCTTAAAAGTCATCAAAAATATATCTTAGCTTAGAGCCACAAATGAAACGTAGTATTTTAGTTAGCAATGGATCTGCGAAAACTTGGGAATCAACAGCTCAAAAAACAAGTAGATTGCAGTCCATAGAGTTGCAAACATCGACTTGCTAAGAGGATTTGTCATTGTTTTGATGGCATTGGACCATGTTCGCATGTTTTTTTCTTTAGCAAATTTTGATCCCATGGACCTTACTTCGACTAATCCATTGTGGTTTATGACCAGGTGGATAACGCATCTATGCGCTCCTAGCTTTATTTTACTTGCCGGAATGGGTATTGGATACTCTAAAAAACCCAAAGAAAAACTAGGGCCATTTCTCTTGAGTCGAGGAATTTGGCTCGTATTCTTAGAGATTACCTTCATTAACATCGGTTGGGGGTCTGGATTCATAACCGGTACCACCATGTTAGCAGTGCTATGGGCCCTGGGGGTATCGATGATCTTTGTGTCAATTGGTATTTATATCAATAAGCACTTGTTCCTAGCAATATGCATTGGACTAATACTAGGACACAACCTTTTAGATAGTTATGATGAAGGTTTAATGATGGCTCTTGGTCCTACCTGGAGTATCCTCCACAAAAAACATTTTTTCACTTTCCTTGGTCAAAAAGTCTATCTAGTTTACCCGCTAATTCCCTGGGTGGGCCTCATGGGAATCGGATACTTTATGGGAAAATGGCAAAGACTACGAGAAGATCCAAGTATTTATCTAAAGCTAGGATTGGGATTAATCTGTTCATTTGTGATTTTGCGCCTAGGAAGCATTTATGGTGACCTCAATCAATGGGATGAAAACCAACCCGGAATATTTAGCTTGCTTTCGTTTATTAAGGTCAGCAAATATCCCCCTTCACTACACTACATACTTATCACCATAGGCATTTCTTCTTGTTTGCTATATTTTTTTCGCAAGTTAAAAGGCTTTCCTGCTTTAATTTTAGGTACATTTGGAAGAGTTCCGTTATTCTTTTATGTACTTCATATACCTTTTATTCACCTCTTAGCAAGTTCTTGGCGCTTTTCCATGTATGATTTAGAGTGGACATGGTGGATAAGTAAAAATTCCATCCCTAAAGAAATCTTGACACCCAATTTATTGACCGTATATCTCGCATGGCTTTTAACTCTGGCTCTGCTTTTTCCCTTGGTCAAAAAATATGATAGTTTCAAATCAAGGACAAAGTCTTGGTGGGTAAGCTATTTATAGAAGAATTTAAATAAATCTAACATGGTCCAAGTAGACCCTCTGTAAATCTGGTAATCTCGATAGTGGATTTAGATCAACAATTTGACTAATATCAAGCCAAACCTCTTGAAGTTTAAGTAGATTATTCAATGGTTGAAGACTAGGTCTATTATTGGCAAATAAATGTAGTTTACGTACATTTTTAAGACCTCTCAGAGCAATTGCACTACTAATTCTATTATGTGATAAAAATATATTTTCCAAAGCAACTAAGTCTTTCAAAGCTGAAATATCTTTAATTAGGTTAAAATTTAATGATAGTATTTTTAGTCGTTTCATGCTTTTCAATGAAGACAAATCCTCAATTTTATTATCACTAAGATTCAGTTCTATTAATTGATTCAATCCTACTAATTTGGATATATCATCGATCATATTCTGAGCTAAACTCAGCTTTGATAAATTATCAAACCCACCAAATCCATCAAAATTTTTGCTTGTAATCATGTTATTATTTAGATTTAAGCTTCTTAAATTTTTCAAGCCAGAAAGTGCAGAAAAACTGGCGATCTGATTATCCTCGAGATTCAAAAAGATTAACTTACCTAAGTCATGTAAATCTCCTACATCGGCAATGTTGTTTTCCTGTAAATCGAGATGAGTAATATTTCGTAAACCTCGCAGATGTGTAAGAACATTTAAGCCATTCCCTCTTAAATTTAGCATTTTAATATTCTTAAATGGGACTAAGGGCTCTAAGCTTGTAATTTTTGTGTTAGATAAATCCAAGGATTTTACTTTTTTTAACCTTCTATAAGTTTTTATCCACTTAGATTCTTCCTCACTGGGTTTTCCCCCTGAGGCAATGCGTATTTGTTCGCAAGTAAATCTGAGCTCATAGTCTCCTTCTTTACAGAGCTTAGTCCAAGCTGTTAGCGATGACGAATAACTGATTGAATTAAAAACTAAAGTAAAAAAACATATTAATATTTTTACCATATAGAAATCCTCGCTCTGTATGCATACTTGGCGAGAAATACAAAAGCCAAGATTGAAAATCAAGGATTATTATTATAAGTGGTGATCTATAAGGTTTAGAAGGGTTAAACTTTTTGATAAATATCTTCTCTTGCTAATGGAAAGCTCATGCAATGGCTTCCTCCTCTTGCTCGAGAAAGCTCTGCTGACGAAAAAACAATAAGAGTATCCCCATCAATAAGAGTTTCTAGGGCTGCACCTTGTCTCAATTGCTTATTAAGTTCATTTGCATGGATGATATCAAACCCATTATTCTCCAGAGCTTGGTTAGTTAAGCGGTTTCTCTCATAACCTAATATTATTCCCTCATCCAGGGCTAGGAAGTTACAGGCATCTGTCCATTGTTCTCGTGTCTCTTGATAGGGATCTTGATCAGCACAGTAAATAAACTTACATTCCGAAGCTCCAAAATCGTCCTTACTTACACTGGTAAGCAATTCCTGTAAGGAGGAAAATTCACAATTCTTTACAATAGAATCTTCATACACTGAAAATTGCTGGCAAATTGCATGTTTTCTCGCTATCTCACCGTCAAAGTATTCCTCAATAGTTTTACTTGATTCCTGAGGTTGGGAAACAGGACCATAAATAGCCCAGGTATCACGCTTCAATTGGGTAAAAAGGGTATCAATATGCATACAACCTCTTTCCTTTGGGATATCAATTACAGATACCTTTTTTATATTCGTTCTTTCTGACACTTTTCTAAGCAGTGACTCAATAGCAATTCCATTAGTGCGCTCGCTCCTTCCGACAAGAAGGTGATCTGGGCTTATCATCATAACATCGCCCCCTTCAATGGATGGGGGCGGTGAACAGGTAGCCCAACCATGGTATTCAATCTGAACCAGGGAGTCTTGACCCACTCGTAAACCAAAATAGGCTAGATACTGCAGCAAAAGCGCTTCCCGCGCTCTAACAGATTTCTTAAACACCATACAAGCCATGACATTTTCTAAAACTACCCCGATATCGCGAGTAAATAAAAGATTCGGAATTGGTGGAAATAAAATTTTTTGCTCAAAACATCCAGTCAATAATGTCTGGCATAACTCTTCAGGACTCAGCAATTCTAGTCTATCCAATATAAACAAGGGAATGCGTTCATGAGCACAAACAGCATGAGTGATCGCATGCCTGGTATTCTGCTCGTGTAAACATTCACTAAGTAAATGAGCAACATCGAGAACCTTATCGGAGTTAAGATATTCTTTACAATATGGGTCCAACTGCAACATTCTTTTTTCTTCATTGCTATCTAATTTTTTGGCCAAATTAGGGTCCAAAAACCACAACAAGGTCTCATGATAGCTAGCATATTCTTGCCGCATTACCTGATAGTCCACAATATCATCGTATAAAAGTTCTCTCTGCAAAGCAGGAGGCACATATTGGGTACCGCTGTTAGGGACATTTATCAGCAGGCTTTTTAGCTTTCCAATTTCGTTGGTTACATGAATTTTTTCGCGCATCACACCCTCTTAAGCGGTAAAAATCAGAACTTTTTACTAAGAACCCCAAAGACAAAATGTAAACGATCTGAGGTTTTAAAACGAGACAAATCATTAAGAAATATGCGATAAGTTCTTACTTATTTCGGCCACTTTCACGAAAATATCATAATTATTAATGGGAAATTATCATGAAAGTATTTCTCATCGAGTGATACTATTGGCGAATTGTCAAACGTTAAAATTCGGAGGTGCTGATTAAAAGGAGGTGAGAATAAGCCATCTTTGAGTATCACTCTACCGTGATGGTAAGGTCTGACTCCCCATCAGTAGCTTCTGCACTACCGGTATAGTCATCAGCATAATGAAGTCTAATCTCATATGTTCCTGCCGTTTCTGGAACCGTAAAAGTAAAGGTTCCTGTTTCCCCAGCTATGTACTCATCAAGCCATTTATCTGCTTCTGCGTCAGTTTCAACAGCATTATTTGCTGTGGTGGCAGCAGCATATCCATAAATCCAATTGGTTTCATCTACATTATCTGCTGCTATATTCCAAGTTATGGTTGTTTCCTCTCCTGTTGAAAATGTAGACTTGGGCAGAGAAATACACTGAGAACAATTCCCACTACCATAGTTTGTAGTAGCAGAAGTTGCTGCATCAGTACTAGAGTCATCGTCATCGTCGCTAGAACAGCTAGGAACAAAAATTAATGCCGACAAAATCATTAATAACTTTAAACAATCCATACTTGATCCTCTCAACTTATTAGAAGTAAATACTTCAGGGCTGATTCAAATAAGATTTTTTCCAATTTTTCATTAAATAGGTCAGAAAAATTCTAAGCCGCAGTACCAAAAGTGACTAGATAAAAAAAATATAGGAAGAAAAAACTTAAAAAAAATGGCTCACTTTTATTAAA
>JBGCDR010000053.1:0-19173 GCA_045105515.1 Oligoflexales bacterium | reverse complement strand
CTCATACCTTTGCTCATAAGTGAGATTGGCAGACATAAATACCCCTTTCTTGCAAGCAGATTAGCCTCATAGACTAAACTAAATCCGCCTTCCGAAGCGATGGAATTTTTTCTTCTGCACTTAATCTAGCAATCCGCCGTTCACTGATTTCCTTTGCTTCCGTGATCTTTTCATTTAAGTTTTTTATTTCACTTTCTAATGTGGCATAGTCTCTATCAGTTGATTTCTTAGCTTCGTCAATTTCTGAATAAGTTAGATTGACCATTTCTAGAAGTTTGTCGTAGTTGACTTTTTCCTCGCCACTTGCACGCTTTATTTGTTGTGACAGCAATTTATGCATCAATTTACCTCAATTCGACCGGTACAAGAAAGTGTTCACGTGTGCTAAAATCTAGGTGATACAGAGATTTTATAATAAATGGTCAAAGATGCAAACATGCTGCAAGCCCTCATTGGGTTGAGCTTGCTCTATGTTTCTGGTTTTTTGGAAACCTTGGTTTTGGTTTTGGTTTTGGTTTTTGATTTGCGCTCTTTTTCTTTGCGTTCGACTAAGATAACGTCAGGAATCCCTTCGACTTTATTTATAATCTTGTTGAGCTGATCCACAGAATTCAAGGTGATTTCAAAGTCGATGACGCCCATTAAGTCTTGAGATATCTGAACTTTTGCTCGTTGGATATTGGCCCCTTCTGCAGAAATTGCAACAGTAATATCTGCGAGGATACCCTGACGATCTTGAGTAACAATGTTAAGGTATGCAGTATGCAAAGCCTGTGATTTTTCATCTTTTGCCCAAGAAACTTCAATGCGTCTGGCAGGATCTAGGTCGAGTGCTCGTTTGCAATTATTGCGATGTATGGAGACTCCACGTCCTCTGGTAATAAAACCAACGATTTGATCACCGGGAAGTGGGTTGCAACACCTTCCATATGTGACCAAAATATTATCCATCCCTGAAACCAGAACTCCAGAAGAACGCTTAAGTTTGTCAGCGTTGAAATCTCTCGCGCCTGGGCTCGTTTCGTCAGTAGATTTCGGCGCGTCGCTTGGAGCTGGCGATGGATACGCTTTTTCTACAAGATCTTTAGCATTGACTTTGCCATAACCGATTGCAATAAGCAGCTCCTCTAGACCGCTTTCTTTTCCAGCTTTTATTAAGACATCGATCTTGCTTTGATCGATCATTTTTTCGAGATCAAAGCCTCTTTGCGAAAGTTCATGGGTCAGCAATTCTCTACCGATTTTACGGCTGCTTTCTCGTTGCTCACTGCGTAAATAAGAACGGATTTTATTGCGTGCTTTTGAGGTGGTGACGAAATTCAACCAATCTTTACTAGGTTTTTGGTTGGAAGATGTGATGATTTCGACAATATCGCCTGAGTGTATTTTGCTGCGAAGAGGGGTTATTTTTCCGTTAACTTTAGCTCCTACGGTGGATAATCCCACGTCAGTATGAACTGTAAACGCGAAGTCTAAGGGAGTTGCTCCCGATGCTAACTGAATCACATCTCCTTTTGGAGTGAATACGAATATTTCTTCATCAAATAAGTCGACCTTAACAGCATCCAGAAACTCATTTGGATCTTTAACATCATGATGCAGCTCCATCATCTGCCTAAGCCATGAAAAAGATTTGAAGTCAGTGGCTTTTGCAGGAGCAGGAGATTTTTCTTTATAGGACCAATGTGCTGCAATCCCGAATTCGCAGATGGAATGCATATCGTGGGTACGGATTTGTATTTCAGCAGGAGTTCCATTGGGCCTAATTACCGTTGTATGGAGAGACTGGTACAAGTTGGCCTTTGGCATTGCAATATAGTCTTTGAAGCGCCCAGGCATTGGCTTCCACATAGCGTGGATGACCCCTAAGGCTTCGTAGCAGTCCTTTATTGAGTCAACGATAATACGGAAGGCGAAAAGGTCGTGTATGTCTTCAAAGGCTAGTTGCCGATCAACCATTTTTTTATATATCGAATAGAAATGTTTTGGCCTTCCGTACACTTTCACATTTTTGAAACCATATTTTTTTAGTTCAGTATCCAAAATTTGGATGACTTCACCTATATAGGCTTCACGCTGCTTTTTCTTGGCTGCAATTTTGCGGCTAATTTCTTTATAGATCTTGTATTTTGTCTCTTTGAGACAGAGGTCTTCTAGTTCACTTTTTATTCCATAAATACCTAGGCGGTTAGCTAATGGTGCATAGATATCAAGCGTTTCCTGGGCAATGCGCCTTCGTTTTTCCTCAACTAGAGCCCCCAGAGTTCTCATATTGTGAAGGCGATCTGCAAGTTTAACTAAGATAACTCTTAAATCCTTGGCCATTGCGAGAATCATCTTACGAAAGTTCTCAGCCATGCGCTCTTGGGAAGAACGAAATTTAATTTTCCCTATTTTTGTAAGGCCATCAACTAGATTTGCAATCACATTGCCAAATCTCGACTCAATATCCTCTAGGGTGGCTTCTGTATCTTCAACTACATCATGAAGAATGGCTGCGATAATAGAGGCTAGGTCCACTTTAAGGTCAGCCAAGATGCCTGCTACAGCTAAAGGGTGGGTTATGTATGGCTCGCCAGATCTACGCTTTTGATTTTTATGGCACTCGCTCGCAAATTCATATGCTTGGGTGACAAGTTGTATAGATTGTTCGTCAGTTACATAGCTACTAAGCTTTTCGATTAAGGAAGCAAATTCTTGATCAGGCGTAATAGGTTCCTTTGTAGCCTTTGTCCCGGGTAAGGAGTCATAATTTGATTTGGAAGCTTTGTGCTCATCTTTTTCCATAGGGGACAGTTCCTTTCAAATTTTCAGCAGATCACTCTCCCCAAGGAATTGCTGATAGCTTATTAGTCTATAGTTTCAATTTCTGAGTTTAACTCAGTAAACCATGGCTCTTTGCACTCGTTAAGTAGCTTTTCACAGTGAGCAAGCCCATTCAGTCGATCTAGTGAAGGCTTTTGTCCCAAAACGATTTGCTTCAGTTCAAGATATGCGCTATCTAAATCGTCGTTGATGACAAAGTACTGATAGTGCTTCCCGTGGTCAAGTTCCTCCCTTGCCGTATTGATCCTTCTTAGGCGAACTTCAAGAGAATCTGTTCCCCTTTTCTTGAGCCTCTCCCAAAGAGCACGCATTGATGGAGGCATGATAAAGGTGGATGTTGCCTGTGGTAGCTTATCTTTGGCCTTCTCCCATCCTTGTACATCTATTTCCAAAACTGGGCGCTTACCCTCTGATTGAATACGATGCACTTCATCCATACTGGTCCCATATAAATTTCCGAAAACTTCTGCCCATTCAAGCATTTTTCCGGAGCTGATCTTGTCTTGAAACTCTTGCTTTGTGACAAACCAGTAATGATCGCCATGAACCTCGTTCTTACGGCTAGGGCGAGTTGTCAGGCTTACGGAAATCTCCAGGCTACTCAACTCACGGACCAGACGCCGATTGAGTGTAGTCTTTCCAGTACCTGATGGGGCAGTTATTACGAGTACTCCGAGTTTGTCATCCATATCTAGCTTGCCTTTCTATTTTTGTCCCTAGTATTGGAGGTCCTCTCAAGCCCTTATACCGATGATAAGGCCACCTTAGCAATTCGTTTGATTCACGTAGCTAAGAGACCACTTTACAACGAATGCGCTCCCACTTAAATTTTATCGGATGCACTCACATTTTCTCTATAAAAATTAATTTAATCTATCAACTTTCATTGATTAGCCCCTGTGTTCTTGAGAGATTGCTCAAGGAGACTTGTGGTTCCCGGTGCCCTGGAGATAATTGAATAAATCAGATTAAGGTATTATTATGATTAGGTTATATTGGGTATTCTTGGTGATCCTTACTGCTGTCTGTTTATTTGGCTGTGGCAACATGGAAGAGACCAACTTGGGTTCTGAAAATTCCAGCCCAGTTGTTCCCAACAGTTATATTTTGGGAGTTTGGGATACAAACCCCGATTATCCAAGAAAAAATTTTAGGGAGACTATCGCTCTTTCATCCCTTACCCGCATTGAACCGATTGGTAAAACTACAGTTTTATCTTCAGTAAACATTTCTGACCAAAAATTCGTTTCTTTACCTGCATCTAAGAAAATTAGGAGTATGACTCTTTTTCGAGTCGACCTGCCAAAAGGGAGTAGTAGCAAGAATTTACTCTCAAAATTCGATCAAGGCACCATTGCTTTATGGGAGCCCAATCGAATCAATGATCTTTTTGCTAAGAAACGAGTCCCAGCTGCGTTAACAAGATCTCAGAATATTCAGTCAAATCAATATAATAACGAGAATTTTTTCACAGGTTTATTTCAGAGGTATCAGGATGCAGGTGGTTATTGGTGGCTGGATACTATCGGGCTTGATGCTGTGTACAAGGCCATAGGTCAAAGGGACCTTACAAAAGTTTCGGAAGCAAACTTGCGAAAGTTAGCACCGGTCATTGCAATTCTGGATAGTGGAATTGACTTTCTTCACCCTGCTCTCAATGAAAAAATTTGGGTCAATCCAAAGCCCGGCCTTTCAGGGTGTGAAAACGATACCTATGGCTGCGATGCTACCCTAGAGTCCGCGCACTCCCTAGGCAGAGGCCCTGCTATCCCTTTTGCAACTCGCGAAGCAGGTGAGGCTTGCCCTCTCGAAACGATAGAAGGCCAGATTTTTCTTAATGGTGCTTGTATTCATGGCACCTATGTTGCTGGGTTAATTGTCGCTGATGACGAGTATGGGGTGTCGGGCATCTGTCCTCACTGTAAAGTTCTCCCCATCAAGGTGGTTGAGAGCATTGAAGGTGAGGGAAAAGTTCCAGATAGTGCGATTTTAAAAGGGCTCAAGTATGTTCAGAATATTAACAAATCGCATGGTGGTATTGTAAAAGTCGTAAATTTCTCCTTTGGGAAGTTTGAACAATCTTTATCGGTCACTTTAGTTGTCAAAGAGCTTACGAATGCAGGGGTTATGGTGGTTGGAGCCTCCGGTAACGAGAATACTAGTGAACGAGTATTCCCTGCAGCTTTGGAGGATGTCATAGCTGTCACTGCTGTAAGCAGAGAAGGTAAAAAAGCGTCATATTCAAATTTCGGTTCATGGATAAATTTAGCTGCACCTGGTGGGGATGTAGAGCGAGGTAGTCGCAATGATGAAGCGATCCTTTCTACGGTTCCAGGAGGTGATGTGTATTTAAGTCAGGGTACTTCGGTGGCTGCACCTCTAGTAACGGGCGTCGCAGGTCTAATACAGATGCTTGAACCTCGACTTGGCGCAAAGCAATTGAAAAAGCGTTTATTAGGCTCAGCAGATGGGAAACTATATGACATGGATTTTGCAGATGGTTATAACAATGCATATAGACCCAGACATGGGAGAGAATACATTCCTGGCTTATTAGGTCGTGGAATACTTGATGGCTATGCAGCATATCTTGGAGAAATGAATGCGGCAGAAGAGCTCATGCCTTCTCAGAGAGTTTTGCCAGGCTGTGGCGAAATTAAGGTAAACGAAAGCACTTCTAAGTATTCGTTTTTGATCTTAACTTTATTTTACCTTATGCCGATCCTATTCCTAGGATTAAGCAGAGGGGGGGTGTCATGAGTAAAGAGAATCTAAAAACCTACAAACGCCTACCTGATCATTTGAAAGAATTTGTGGTTGAACAAAATTATTCTCAGTATTCCTGGCGTGATCAAGCTACTTGGCGTTATATCATGCGCCAGTCTCGAGAATATTTCAAAGGGCATGCCCATGAAATATATTTGTTAGGTTTAAAAAAGACCGGGATTCCCTTATCATCGATACCGGATATAGAAAAAATGGATACTGTTTTAAATGAATTTGGGTGGGGTGCAGTATGTGTTTGTGGGTTTATCCCTCCATTGGCATTTCTTGATTTTCAAGCCTTGCATGTTTTACCCATTGCTGCTGATATGCGAACTCTTGAGCATATTGCCTATACTCCAGCACCCGATATTGTTCATGAAGCAGCAGGGCATGCTCCAATCATAGCTGATGATGCATATGCAATTTTTTTAAAACGTTATGCAAAATTAGCTAGACGTTCGATCTTTTCCCATGAAGATATTAAACTCTATGAAGCGATTAGGGTCCTCTCGGATGTAAAAGAAAACCCTGATTCAACCCTAGCGTTGATTACCAAGGCAGAAAAAGGGCTTGATGAAGCTGTCGCCTCTATGACTTGGGTATCCGAAGCAGCACAAGTGGCCCGTATGTACTGGTGGACCGCTGAATATGGTCTTGTAGGCAGCTGTGAATCACCTAAGATTTTTGGTGCAGGTTTGCTCTCTTCTTTGTCAGAAAGCCGTACATGCATGGATGCCGAAGTGCGAAAAATTCCTTTGTCGGTAGATTGTATTAATCAATCTTACGATATTACAAAACCGCAGCCGCAGTTGTTCGTAGCTAGAGACTTTAAACATCTTGTTGAGGTGCTTGGTGAACTAGAAGCAAAAATGTCTTTTGTAAAAGGTGGAGTTCATGGTTTGAGTATGGCCAAAAAAGCAAAGGCCTTGACTACAACAGTCTTAGATTCCGGATTGTGCATCTCTGGAATTTGTGAAGAATTTAGAGCTGAAGGTGAGCGTATAGGTTTTGTAAAGTGGCAAGGACCTGTACAGCTTGCTTTTAAAGATCATGAGCTCCCTGGTCATGGGAGGAGCCGACATGGACATGGGTTTTCTACTCCATGCGGAACCTGGAAGCACGTTAAGAAACATCCATCTGAGCTTACAGATGAAGACTTAGAGCAAATCGGTATTTGTAAAGGTAAGCAGTTTGCTCTGCAGCTGAATTCTGGGGCCTCTGTCGATGGCCTCGTGAGTGGATGGCTGAGGAAAGATGGCCATTTGCTGCTTTTGACTTTTGAACAGTGTACGGTACGCTATGGCGATGAAATTGTATTTGATCCTACATGGGGGCCATTTGATCTTGCTATTGGCACGAAAATTGAGAGTGTTTATGGAGGGCCGGCTGATTGGGAGAAATTTGGCGAGTATAATTTTGGCAAAGCTTCTACGGTTCCAGGACGAAGTTCACCCTATTCGACTAGAGAATTAAAGATTTTTGACACTTATCAAAGTTTACGCCAGATACGCGAAAGTAGTAATGATGAATTTGATTTAAACCCGCTAAAGGTCAAGATAAAGGACTTGTCCCAGGTCATTTGCAATGAATTTCCTGATGAATGGCTCTTAGGCGTGGAAGTTTTTGAAATATTACACCAGGTATTAAAGATTAATCCAGAATCAAGCCAATGGGCTCAGGAGCTGAGAAGCGCTATTCAGTCGCAGCATCAGCAGAGTCATCAAGCCTTTAACTTTATTGAAAAGGGCTTTAATCTGGCTGCTGTTCCTGATTAGGCTTGCTCATCCTTTTATCACTCTTAGAAAGGGGCATTCCTTTTGGCAAGTGTAAATGCTATAGTCCACTTGTTTGCTTCCGTCGGCTTAGTTTTATTGATGTTTTTTGCGCTTAAGGTGCAAAAACAAAGGAATTTGTTACGAAGTTTTGTCGTTCCTAGCTCGGGGAAGGCGGTGCAAGTTGCTTGGCCCCTTGACTTCTTGAAACAGCTGGCCGCGGCTTTAGGGGTTGACTGCATCGATGAAACTGGCAGATTAAAATCTGAGCCTCATAAAATACCTTTGGGGGTTGTTTCAACTTTTGTTCGTAATCACAAAATTATCGAGATAAAGTTGAAAGAAGATCATGAGCAAAAGTGCCTCATAGAGATTAGGACAAAGCAAGACGAAGAATCCTCAGGTGAGAATTGGAGTAAAAGGCTTAGTAAGGCCTTCGGACATACGGTTCTTCATTTTCCTTCGTAATGAGCAGAAACCGGCTAAGGAGCATTAAATCAGAATGAAATTATTCGTTATAACTTTTTTGGGAATCCTGTGGTTGAATTTGTTTACCGGATGCATTTCCCTCAGCTCTAGCCAGCAGGAAAATCTTGAGCCACCTGAGCTTACAGCAGATATGAGCTTGAGTGAGCTTTTGGATGCTGGTATTAAATTTGGTGATAAGACTCTAAATAAGAGCAAAAAAATCATAGACAGACGTAAGCAACGTGAAGCTGCAGGTGTCTATTTGCATAGAATCATTATTGAGAGTCAGCTTAAAATGCCAGCTACTAGCCTAATAAATGCTATGAATTTTTATCAGTTCACGGCATATGAGAAAGCTGCACAGCTGTTTTACATTTTGAGTCAGTCCGATCGCAACCTTAGTCAACAGCTAGCATGGCATTTAGCAGCGACTATGCCATCGACGGCGATGGGTCAGCAGGTGGAACGGGCACTGTCACAAGCTATTGCGAACAATGAGATCCAACAGATGTATCTACCTAAAATGGCTACCGCTGTATCTAGCAATAAGCTTATACAGTCGTATACTGTTGTGCGCCAAGGACTTTTTGATAGCAACCACGTAGACTTTGTAAGAGCCATGATAAGTTTAGATCCAAGGCAAGCATCTCATGATTTCGTTGATTATTTAGCAAAAGCATCGGTCAGCGAGCTGCGGCAACTAAGTGTTAAAAGTGTCGACGTTTTTGCATGCATGGAAATTTTCAAACACTTGTTAAACTTTCCTGTCGAAGTCACCCATCCTCGGTTTGAACACCTTTTCCTTTACAGTATTTCAAGAAATAATGCTCTTGCTGAAATGGCTCGCAAGGTCTTGATCTCTTACCTTCCTAACAATAATAGCCATCTTGCATTGGTATTAGCCAGAATGCCCAATTGGGTGCAAGTGGCATTTGTTGAGGGTTCTCGTCGGCAGTTAAACCCGCAGACAAGTCTTTTTTTGCGGGAGTTAAAAAAAACCACTAGCCAGCGTGAAGTTTTGGAAGAAATAGACCATGTGATACGCTAATTACTTTCTGCAATAGAACTGCTTAAATTTTAACCCTCTGCCCACGCTAGCTCTCTTATTAAACCACAAGTGACAAATTTAAGTGTTTACCAAGCTATCATGCCCCATCCCCAAGGAGCATTGGGGAATCTCTCACTTCTCATCTATTTACCAGAAGAGATCTCCATACAAGCCTTTCTATGAAAGGGTTTAGGGATCACTAGGAATAAAAAATTTTAAATAGAAGTTTAAGTTATATTCGAATGAACCTCCATATAAGGATTGATTCCAGATTTATTTATGTGTAAATCGACTTTGTTTTAAAAATTTAATGGGGATCCATGAGATGCACAATAAGCAGACGATGATACTAAACAGTTTCTTGGCATTCAGCATTCTGATAAGCAGGACAGCACTATCTCTTCCTCATAGCTCAAAAGCGTTGATGGCTCTAAGTATGATGCTTTCTCCGGGTACTGGTTTTTTTCTACCGGCTGGTATGCAGTCCCAGAGAAACATTGCCTCTGATATCATTCATCCCTTGCAAATCTCTTCAGCGGCTTACAAATTTCGCCCACTTTACTATCTTCCCAACCAGGATATTGATGGCATAGATCAAGACTTGGATATTCCAAAAGAGGTGCTCCAAAGCAGGTTTTTACAGCGTGCCATTTCTCATGGTGTTAGAAGCGAATATTTCTTAGATACGTTCAATGAGGAGTATAATCTGGAAAATAGGTCACTAGATTTTTCTGGCTTGATGGATTTAACATCATACTCTTTTGTTACCATTGATAATGATCATTCAAAAGATCTCGACCAAGCTGTGTATATTGAATACGATTCGATGAGCAAAAACTATCGAGTTTACTATGCTATTGCTGATGCATCATACTTTTCAGCACCGGGGACAAGCTTAGATAAGGAGGCATCTGAAAGAGTATTTACCACCTATTTGCCTGGTTTTGATATTCCTATTTTCCCAAGAATGATTAGTGAAAACCTATGTTCACTGTTTCCGGAAAAAAAACGTAGAGCACTTGTTATTATCATGGATTTTTCGGCAGATGGAGTCATGCATAGCAAGAGCTTTGAGCATGCAATTATAGAAAGCAAAGCACAATTATCATTCCGAAGAGTTCAAGAGTACTATGATCAGGGAGAAGCACATCCTTTCGCAAAGGAGGAATATAGTGCGAATTTAGACCACTTGCGGTCGCTTGGCAAAGCCTTAGTCCAAAGAGCAAAAGAGCGAGGAGCAGTTGACTTTGCATTCAGAGAAGTGAGTATTCGGCCCAATGATGTACAGAGCTATTATGCTATTTCCGAAAATGTCCGTTATATAGTGGAAAAATATAATGAGCAAATATCGGTTTCAAGTAATAGAGCTGTGGCAGAATATTTTAGAGAAAACTCATTAAACTCAATTCATCGGTTTCATCCTTCCACTACAGGTGAGAAGCTCGAGCTTGCTCGTAGCAAGCTTAGAGAATTAAATATCCCATGGAGTCACGATGTTGATATGCAAACTTTTGTAGAGAAGCTAAGAAGCAAGTGTATTTTGAACGATATTGCTAAGTCTATAGCGTGCCGTAGTAATCTTAAAGCTAAGTATTCAGGTCAGTATGAGCAGAGAGGACATGAAGGTCTGAAAGTTCCATTTTATGACCATTTTACTGCACCTATGCGGCGGTATACAGATATTATCAATCATCGCATTCTTTTAGCTCATCTAAAGGGAGAGCCTGTCCCTTATCAATCGAATTCTAAGAAGCTCCCCCGTTATTTACGGAGGAGTTATCTTGAGCGATATGCAAGCAAGGCAAATAGAGCTCGTAACCGGGAAGAGCAGGTAAAGCGTAGTATTGACGATTATGTTTCGTCCTTACTGTTGTTACCCGTGAAAGATGAATATCTCACAGCGACGATAATGTATGTAAATGATAGAGGGGTATCAATTCGGATAGAAAATCATCCATTTGATCGTTGGCTTAGTATGGATTCACTCACCATGAGGACGCATTCTAATATTTTTACAGAAGGTCAGAGTATTGTCATAAATTTCGAGGAAAGTTTTAAAGAGGGACATTGGTACCTTAACCCACAATGCGTCTTGTGATCCTGCATATATGCTGAGTACCTTGCTCATCTAGGCTGCAATGGATATCGTTATAAATAGCTGAAACAACTCGATATTTATCGGATTATCCCCGATTTATATGTAATCCTCAAACATATATAGGGGTGACTGCTTAAGTGTTCGATTTAGCAATGAACAGTGATTTAATCTTGGGTAAATTTATTTGCTACATCTATGATTTGATAAGGTTCAAATGGCTTTATGATCCATCCTTTTGCACCAGCTGTTTTTGCGCGATGAATTTTTCGTTTATCAATTTCTGTGGTCAACATGATGACCGGGACATCTGTGAAGATTCCTTTGCGCTGGATCTCCTCAAGCATTTCAAGGCCATCCATTTTGGGCATATTAACATCTAAGAAGACTAGCTTTATGTTGTCCACTTCTTGGAGTTTTTTTATTCCGTCTTCACCATCACAAGCTTCAATCAGTTCGAAGCCTTCTTTCGTCAATGTTAAATCGATTTGCTGGCGCATGGTTACTGAATCATCAACGATGAGGACCTTTGTTTTTGCCATTCTTACCTCATTTATGCAATTAGCTCGTATATATAGACTCAAGAATCTTTCAAGAAGCTATATTTCTTCATCACCATTCATTTTTAATATTGTACGATCTTGTATTCCGAAACCTACTTCATTACAAGTACTGTGCCAAATTTTGTATCTTTCTACGATACGATTTAAAGCTTCATCAACTCTGGAGATATCAGATGGTTTTATAAGAACTTCTCGAGCACCTGTATCAAAACATTTGAGAGCAATTTCTCTTTTTATAGCTGCAGACATAACAATAACATCCACATTCCAGTCCAATTTCTTACATTTCTGTATCAGTTGATCACCACGGAGGTTAGGCATATCTAAATCTGTAAACACGATCCGTATTTTCCGCTCCTTAATAGCTTCGAATGCCTCAACAGGGTTGGAGTAAAGTAAGGGAGTAAGTTCTGGAATACCTTCTACAGCATCACCCAAAAGATCGAGTATCCCCTCTTCATCATCGATTAAAGCTACTTCTAAGGGAAACGGAAACCTAAAACTCACAATAGCTCCGCCATTGTCTTCTGATTGTTCATCGCTTAAATTATAGCATGCTTTTGGATTGTGGAGCTAGTATCTCAGGGTCAGAGGGTCTTACCTAAGGATTTGAATTTTTCTTGAAATGCACGGAGAAGAAAAACTTTATAGACAGCTTCCAGTACTATAGATAGAGTCATTTTTGATTGACCTTTAGTCCGGTCTGCAAAAATGATAGGAGTTTCGATATGCTTAAATCCAGCAAGTATAGCTCGGTATTTTAACTCAATTTGGAAAACATAGCCATCGCTTCTAATGTCATCAAGACTGATGCGTTCTAGAACATTTGCATGCCAAGCATTAAAGCCGCCTGTAAAGTCAGCAACTCTGACGCCAAGAATCAAACGAGCATAAGCGGAGCCCGCGCGGCTTATAATACGGCGGACAATGCTCCAATTTTTGGTCCCTCCTCCATTTACATAGCGACTACCTATAACAAGGTCATGTGATTTAAGGAGCCCAAAGATATCTGGCAGGTATACTGGGTTATGGGACAAGTCGGCATCCATTTCTATGATTATTTTAAACTTGCGAGTAAGGCCCCACTTAAATCCAGCTATGTAAGCAGTGCCTAGGCCAAGCTTTTGTTTACGCTTCAAGATGTTTATTTTTTGGGGAAACCTCTTGGACATTTCTTGGATTTTAGCTCTAGTTTCATCTTTACTATTGTCATCGACAAATAGCAGAGTGACCTCAGGTGCGTTTGCAAAAATACCTTCAACAAGGGGTTCTATGTTAGGAGCTTCATTAAATGTAGGTATGATAATAAGATATTGATTTGACACCGGCTGATTCTCTTGAGATAGCAGTTATTAAAGGACGACCTTATCTTGGGTAACTGTCTAGGTTCAAGGAAAAAAATATTAAATTTTTTTTAAACACAAGCTCTTAGGGGCAAACATTGGTTGAGTCAGTAAATACTCGCATCTTTGATGAGGTTGGAGAAGCATTCATCAAACAAGCAATTTCAGAGTTTTATCAGCATGCTGTGAGAGATCCAATTATTGGACACTTTTTTTTTCACACAGATATTGAGCAGCTTATTGCAAAGCAATGCACCTTTACGGCCAAACTGCTTGGATCTACGAGCCATCAGTACAGAGGAAAACCTCTTATCAAAGCACATAGCTTAATGCCTTTAACTAAGGTGCACTTTGCTCGCCGACAAGTATTGATGGGAGAAGTCCTTCGTAGCTTAGGTTTACCGGAAAACTTAAGCAAGATTTGGCTAAATTTAGAGGAAGAACTCAAACCTTTGATAGTTAATAGCCAGTCTCCGTGCCATTCGTCAAAAAAAAGGGGGGACTAAGGTTTATTTGGTTTTCTGCTAAAAAATGACTGTGGGGAAGTAATTCCATAGCTATTGGCAATCCGAGTATGAGTACTGGCTAAGTCCTTGTAGGATAAGATTACTTCTCCTTTTCCTTGAGAAAACTCGATTTTCGCATATTCATTACTTTGTTTTTTGATTGGATTTTCTAATGCCTTAAATACCTCTTGAATTGAGTTTACCTGGAATCCGTTAATCTTGTTAATTATGCGATGAGTCAAGTGCTCATATCCATGATTTTTGCGGTCAGCTAGTACTTTAGATAAAATTACGATTCGCTTGTTTCCTGCAGGGAAAAAGTCATTTTTGTAAACCCAATGATATAAGAGATCGGATTTCGCTTCTTTTTGCCAATGGCTTCCCCACGTTTTTAGGTAATCGAGAGAAAGTTCCTGGAAAATTAGCCCCCCGAAAATTAGGTGCGACTCACTGTTTTTATAGTTATATTGTCTGACTAATTTCTCATTAGAAGAGTAGCGTCTGAGTGGCTCAGTGATGTGAAATTCTTTCTTGTCTCGCCAAAAGGTGAGGCGTACCAAATCACCTGCATATTTTTCATTGACCAAAACTACATAGGGTATTTCTCCCCAAATGGAGTGCTCAATTGTTTGTCTTGAGTTTATTTTATAGTCATTGAATGCTAGTAGTACATCGTTCTTTTTGATTTTTTTGAAAAATGGGCTTGTCTTATTTACCTTTGCAACTCTAACTCCCAGCTCTTGTCCTGGTGCTCCGAGGGCTTGTCTTAAAGAATCGGAATTAAAGCTCTGGGTAAGTAATCCTAGGCTTGGAAAACCGCGATAAGATTCGACCTTTTCGCTGAGGAAATGTTTGATAGTCCGTGCAGGAACTGCATAAATATAGTCTGAATTTTGTCCACTGGTAATAGCAACTATTTTTTCATTTTTAATGACTGGCTCTGACCATCCCAGCGATTTTTGCTGTGCTTTTAGGAGGTAGTGGACCATTTGATATGAACTTGTGCTTGCTTCATAGATGTCAACTGCAGAGAGAGTTGCTGAATGTTTGTTCAGTTTAATGTTGTTTTGATCAGTAAGAATTGTTGCTGTACTTCCAATGCTTATATCATCTCCAATAGGTACAGGCTTCATTAGAGTGAGCTTGTGACCTTCTTTAGCTATTAGAATGGCTAGATTAACTTCATGGTCTACAAAGACTGGTTCTAAGGGAATTTTTTTAGATTGAAAATACGGTAACATTAATATTTCAGTCTGGTTTAAGATCGCATAGCTAGTTACCAAAAGGGCATTTCTACCATGGAATTTAATACAGCTAGCGAGATGATGTTCATAGACGATATTCTTTTTTTTCCAAGGTGAACGGATATCATTTCTTTGCTTAGCTACTTTAATAAGAGAGAAAGACTTGGAAAAATCAAGCGATGAAGCTGAAGAAAAGCTAACTATTTGCAGAGAGAATAAATACGCTATTGTTATGTTTTTTAAACAATACAACATTAGTTGGTCCCCATTTTTACCGCTCCATCTTCTTTAGGGCCGAGCCATTTTAGCTTGCTTAACCCATAAATTGACTTGATTTTCGGAGCGGAATCTTTCAAATTTTCTCTTAAAAAGACAATAGGCTCTCCTATGCCAATCAGTTCAATCATTAAGTATTTTTCTTTTGAATTGCTAATTATTAGGTCAAATTCTTTTAAAGAGTTAACTATTTGACCCTGAACCTGCTTTACAACACCACCCTTGAGCATATTGATATCGTTGTTTACAGCATGAGGTAGTTTACCAGCAATCACAATAAATTCTTGTTTTTGCTGGTATTCGGTATCGTAAGGACCATGATAGAAAAGGTACTTAAAAAGTGGATGGGCTTCCTTATACCAATTATGTCCTAAGCTTTTTAAATAGCTGCGATTGAGTTGAGTAAATATAATTCCCCCAACCACGATATACGGAGCTTGCTTATCATAAAGATATCCATTGTTGGGTGGGTTTTTTCCGTGCTTTATAGTAGGTTTTAAGGAAATTGCTTTTCCATCTCTTAATATAGAGAAAGCAACCTTGTCGCCGATTTGCTTAGAGTCAAAAATGGTGAAAAAAGAAACCCTTTCTCCCTTGAAGCTGATCCGAGAGTCAGTACCAATTTTTTTCTGATCTATACTAAGGATGATGTCACCGGCGAACAAAAGCCTATAAAAAGGTGACCACTGACCTACAAAAGCAATCTTAACCCCTCCAGCTCCAGTGGGAATCTCATGAAATGTAGAAGTGGCTGTATTCGCTGTTGCGGTTTGACTCAATTGAATTCCCAATTGGGGATAGCCATCATACTTTCCATCTTCGATATCTTTTAAAAAATGCTCGACCACAGTGCTAGGAATGATATAGCCAGTATTTTCAGCTCCCGAGTATGATTGAAAAGCGACACCAACAACTTTTTGATTTTGAAGAACAGGTCCACCGCTATTTCCAGAGTTGATTGCAGAGTCTACCTGTACAATAAGATGCTTAGTATTGTGTGGGTGTACATAGCGTCTATATTCAATTCGGGAAACAATGCCTTTAGTTATACTAATCTGTTCCCCACCAGTGGGAAAGCCGATGGTGGAGACAGGTGAGCGTAACTGCGGAATTTCAGTAAAAGGTAAAGCATCCAGTCCATCAAAGTAGCCACTTTCGGTAACACTGAGCATGGCCAAATCACAATCATGGGCTATGTGAGTTACATAGGCAGTGTAAGCCTTTTCATCACCATCTTTTTGTACAGTTATATATCGTCCGTTTGCCACAACGTGGGCGTTGGTCAGAATACGGTTTGAGCCGATGTAAAATCCAGTGCCCGTACTTTTGCTTGCATTGCGATAAGTCCAAGGCCTTCTAAAGTCGGGTTCCTGAGATACGACCCTAATTTTGAAAATGGATTGCCGTATTGACTTTAGAATCTTAAGTTCTGAGGGAGAAGACCAATTATCAACTTGGCATCCAGTGGTGAGAAAAAATACTAGTTGGCACAATAAAAAAAATTTCCGTAGCAAGTCTATTCTCCCCATAAACCTATGAATATTTTATCATGAGGTCCTAAATCTATGGGAAAATGGCCACTGATCAAAAAAATTGGTTTTTCTTTCTTTCAAAATAGAGTATGTATACCGATCTTATGGTTTATATTGAGGCCATTTGGCTTATGTATATTAGGATATCAGGAGAAACTCACAATGGCCAAGTCTACTCGCCGTGAAAAAGTAAAGTTAGTATCTACAGCTGGTACTGGAGTTTATTATACCCTAAATAAACTTAAGGGTAAGGATAAGCTTTTATTGAAGAAATATGACCCGAAGGTCCGCAAACATGTGGACTTTAAGGAATCAAAGCTCTCAAAGTAAGTCCTTAGCTATTCGGGCTTTATCATCTTTTCCGCTTGCACATGCTTATCAAACTCTTCAGAGCTTAGAAGGTTCAGCGCAAGCGTTGCTTCCTTCAGAGTCGTTCCGTCTGACCATGCTTTTTTGGCTATTTTGGCAGCATTATCATAGCCGATCACTTGATTTAAGGCTGTAACTAGCATTAATGAGTTGCCAAGATGCTTTTTAATCACTTCGTGGTCAGGCTCGATGCCAGCAGCGCAGTTTTTATTAAAGCTATTGCAAGCATCCGCTAGTAGGCGGCAGGATTCAAGAAGGTTATGTATCATAACTGGTTTGAATACGTTCAGTTCGAAATGTCCATTTGCTCCAGCAAACCCAATGGCTGCATCATTGCCCATGATTTGGACTGCTACCATTGTCAGGGCTTCACATTGTGTTGGATTTACCTTACCAGGCATGATGGAACTTCCTGGTTCGTTTGCAGGTATTCTTAATTCTCCGATACCACAACGCGGTCCGCTGGCTAACATTCTTATATCATTCCCAATTTTCATTAGTGCCGCAGCAAGAGTTTTGAATGCGCCGCTCATACTAACAACAGCATCGTGGGCGGCTAAGGCAGAAAATTTGTTGGGAGCTGTCACAAATGGATAGCCTGAGATTTGCGCAATCTTTTGTGCCACTCGTTCAGCGTATTCAGGGTGGGAGTTAAGCCCTGTCCCTACAGCAGTCCCTCCTAAGGCGAGTTCATAGAGGCCTACAAGTCGGGTTTCTATATCAGCTTCGGCAAATGCTAGTTGATTTGCATAGGCACTCATCTCTTGTCCGAGAGTCAGAGGAGTTGCATCCATAAAGTGTGTGCGGCCAATTTTCACGATTTTCTCAAACTCATTGGACTTTTTCTCAAATGTCTTTCTTAACCCCTTAACAGCTGGGAGTAAATGCTCTTTGATTTCCTTGACAGCAGCAACATGCATGAATGTTGGGAAGGTGTCGTTCGAAGACTGGGATTTGTTCACATCATCATTCGGGTGGATGGGATTTTTACTGCCAATCTCCCCTCCAGCGATTTCGATTGCTCTATTGGCAATCACTTCATTTGCGTTCATATTACTTTGGGTGCCCGAGCCGGTTTGCCAAACTACTAAAGGGAAGTGTTCGTTTAACTTTCCTTCGATGACCTCTTCACACGCTTGCGATATCAGCTTGCCTTTTTCATCACTAAGCTTTCCTAGGTCCACATTGGTCATAGCTGCAGCTTTTTTTACAATTCCCATAGCCCAGAATATTGAGGGAGGAAAAGTTTGCCCTCCAATCTTAAAATTCTGAATTGATCTTTGTGTTTGCGCACCCCAATAGCGGTCAGAAGGAACTTGTACCGTTCCTAAGCTATCACTTTCAATTCTTTCTGACATTTTAGCTCTCCTGCTTTGATCGGTCTGTATATGGTTCGTTATCAAGAAGTAAATAATAAGTTAAACTATTTTTCTTTGTCTTTCTTCTACGATTTGTCCTGAATATAAGAGGTATTTGCCCAACATCTTAAATACTTTAGATAAATAGCTATTCATACCTTTTTTGATCTTGGCTGGACCTCTTGTTCTAATGCTATGCATTTATTCTTCCGACAAGTCCTCAGAGAAGGAGTGAAGCAGATGACAGAAAAATTAGCTGGCTTTATCACCCAACGTGAGTCTAATACCCGAAGGATCTTAGTCGTAGATGATGAAGTTGAGATCTTAGAAATTATGGAGGAGTTTTTACTCAACTCATTCCCAGAGGCGCAGATCGTAACTGCAGATGATGGACAAGAAGCGTTAAATCTAGCTTTGAAAAATCAATATGACATCATCTGTACAGATCATCGTATGCCGATAATGTCGGGAGCTGAATTTGTTAATAAGATTCGTGGAGATGAGCACTCAATTAACAAAAATACCCCCATCTTATTTGTGACTTCATTTATAGATGATGCAAGGAAATCAATTAAATTTAAAGATAATATCTTTTTTCTTAATAAACCTTTTGATAGTGCTAATTTGGTCTTGTATGTAGATTCGGTGATGCTGAGGTCTGCTTTGGATGTGGCAAGCCAAAGAAAGAAACTGCTAGAGCTCGAGAAGGATTTTTATGAAAAACAGACTCGTATCATTCAAAGGGCAAGAGTGGCCTCTTATAGTGAGTTTAGCTCAGGAATTGCTCATGAATTAAATAACCCACTGGCGGTGATTGAGGGTTTGGCTTACATTCTAGAGCAAGATCCCAGCAAGGCAATCAATTACAATGCCAATCAACAGTTGAAACTCCTGGTATAGGCCGATTTAGGCACTTGGTAAAATTCTCATCAGCATTCCAGCAGCTAGTCTACCGAAGATGTGCAAAGATAATCCTTGAGTTGACCTAACTTTACTTGCCATTTGAA
>JBGCDR010000052.1:0-7660 GCA_045105515.1 Oligoflexales bacterium | reverse complement strand
TCGGTATGTAATACTGGGAATCTTTTCACGTATTTTACCTAAATAATCTTCGCTTTCGGTAGCAGGGCGTTTTGCTATTAACTTTAAAATTCCTTCAAGCATACCCCCTACTATGGTATCCTCTCCTTGTAATCTGTCTATATTTTCAATAATGAGAAGCTGCTCTAGCACAAGAGAGTTTTGGATGCATTGAATAATCAGGTCACTAGGGACTCCCTTCATTAAGCAAGCATTAAGGTCTTTATGCGGGAGTTGTATAATCTTGCAACGATGAGTTCCCAATTTTTTAGCTAGATCTACACTACCCTGTTTACCAGCTTCATCCATGTCATACATTAGGAAGATAGATTTTATATGTCTTAACTCATCAATCCATTCTTGTTTTATGTTCTTCGCACCAAGACCAAAGCTAATAATTGGAAACTCTAATTTGTAGGTATAGCCTGCTAATAGATCCATCTCGCCTTCGACAATAAGGAGAGAGTTAGAGTTAGCAATCACATTGTAGTTGTAAATATAGAACCCAGCATTTTTCTTCTGATAAAGTACGCTTTTATCACTGGATCTGGTTTTGATGTTAAGGATTTGATGATCTTTGTAGTAAGGGAAGGTATAGAGGACTTTATCCGACTTATTTTTAAAGCACCCGACTTTTAATTTTTTTAGTACTGTTGGGTCTAACTTCCGTTCACTTACCAGCCATTTCAAGTAGGTAGGGTTATTAAAAAGTGTTTTATGATTCTTTTCTACGAGTGCGGCAACTGGGTCTGTTAATTTTATGACATTGTGACCTTTTAATTTTGAGACTGCTTCATTGTAAGTGATGTTATTAATCTTAGATTCAAGGGTAGCTGCATGCTTCGCACTAAACCCGCATGAAAAGCACTTGTAGAGCCAATTATTTGGTCCTAAGTTTTTTAGCTTTGCACATCCATGGTGATTACAGCACAGTGCAGGCTCTACTTTATAAAAATCTGTACCTTCTTTTTCAACTTTAGCCTTACTTTGAACATAGGGAAATAGATCCAAGATATTACTCCTGAAAAATAGAGGGGAAGAATTTTTAAAGAAGGGAATGCTTGACAAGGAGGTAGTTATATTTTAATGTCTACTCATCCGACTAGATTCCTAAAGTTTGTCAGTAGTAATTGAGATGACGATCGACAAACCAACTTTCAACAACAACATACTAATATATCGAATGTACTAATAAAATACACTAATTTTTTGATTGAAGTGCAGTAAGTTATTAGTTGTGCTTTTGAACTAAATTAGCAGCTGTTGTAATGATTTTAAGAAATTAGTCGATCGGAAGTTCAAGAAAAGTAGCTTCTTATAAAGGCTTCGAAAGAAGCCCAAGTAGGCTTTAATGAGCTGTTAAGTAATTCCTGATCACCTCCTTCAAAATCTACATTGAATACTTCATCTGTAACAGAGTTGTAAACTAATACACTCCCCCCCAAAAGTGGAGACAAGGTTAAAAATATCTCCGGAAATAAATGATGTATCCTACTCTGTTCAGTTAGAGTAACTATACTTTCATCTTCGACTATGTCAGCAAGTTCAAACCCATTATCATTACTGCTGAAAGGCCCACAATAATTTTCATAGAAATCTATAAAATACTGACTAGGAGTAACATTCAATGAAGCCCATATTTCTTTAAGTCTTTGCTTCCTGTCACCTCGGTATTTATAAATTGCTAGATTAAGTTTAAAACCCAACATCTTCTTCTTATTTATTGTTTACTCTCCATTTCCAATATTCTGGCGATTCAGTTTTTTGGAAATCTTCTCACAATGATCCTTTTGAAGAAAAATAGTTCTAATCATAGGCATCTCCCAAAGATTTAAATGATTTTTCTGTCCAATAGCAATAGCGGCCTTTTGCTATTAACAGTTGATCTATTAAATCTGAAAAGGATTTCGCTATTATAGGGCAATCTCCGACTAAACCATGTGAATCTGTAAAGCTTTCATAACACCTACCAAGTCTAAGTTCATTGAAATCTATTGTAAGATATTGTCCATCACAATCTTTAGCGATAACATACCAACTAGAAGATATATCTTTTTCACATAACTCTCCAACTATAAGTGGATTTGCAGGTACTATCGATTGAGGTGAGAGTATCTCCATTTCATAATCGGAGCCTTCGAAAAGAATAGCTCCACCACATCGATCAAAAAATTGTTTCAAATCTTGAGGAATTTTATGGTTTTGACCTACTGTTAAAGTTTCATTATTAGGAGGGTACATTATGCATCCTTGGCTTGAGGCAATTCTTGAAATCAGGTTTTCCATATTTTATCCTTCCAGTGAATATAAGTATTTCTGAAGTTCTCTGTAAAACTCTCCGCGCTTTGCATCAGGTACTCTTGCTGCATCCATCATTTCATTCGATAAGGCTTGAATTTCCTGAGGGGAGACTTCCTTCCAGTTAACTTTTCCTCCAACTGGCTTTCCTGTCTTTTCTTTCATCCACTGCCTTGAAACATCATGAGCTTTTTTATGGTTTTCAGGTGAAAGTGCTAAAGTCGTTGATTTACCGGGTCTTCTTCCGTAAACGTCTAGGTTCTCACTAAGCCATTTGTCTAAAACAGAATGGTGGTTCTCTAACCCATATTTTTTATTGGAAGGTCTATATGGTACAGTATCAAACTCTTTTGGAATTTCTACATTAGAGTTCTTTCCTAAGATACCAGCATCTTCAACGGCATTTAAGCGTGCTTTAGGTATCAGAACTTTTCCAGTAGGCGTCTTCTGGAACTGTCCAATTATCCTTGCTCCTTGCTCACCTACATCCTGAAGAATTCTTTCCGTAGGGATATGTTTAGCCAGCTTAGAAGCGGTCCACTTGCCCGCCTTGTAGGTAAATTTAGCTACTGCTACTCCACCAACTACTGTGTAGACTCCATCAACAGTCTGGATCATAGCCATAGTAGTATTCTTGGCAACACCATCATCTAAAGTATAGTCAACGACGGCGGAAGCTAAGCCTGCCGGATCAAGGAGACCTTCGGCTACTGTGCTAAACGCAGTTGACAACCCTTCTTTTATCGGCTTTAGTTCTTCAAGATTTTGGTAATCTGCCGGGCCATCACAGTTATGACTAAGTAGCCATTGTTGAGGATTAGCTGGTAGAATATCTCCATCATAATATTCTGGGTCTGTTACCTGTGATACAAAGTAACTATGGGCATCCTCAACCTCGATATTGTAGACCCAAAAGGCACCCCTTTCTTTGGATATATGAATCAATTCGGAGCCAGTACCGCTTAAATTACGAAGCTTAAAGCTATAGCCTCTTAAATGAAGGTTGTAGTAAATCTCCTCAAGAGATATGTAACCTAATCCAGAAACATAAAGAGGATGATTAGGGGTAGCTTTCACCTTCCCATCTTTGGTGTGCAGATTCCATACTTCAGAAACCTTTCGAACAAATGTCTTAGTGACTTTCCGGAATTTACAATCATCAGACCCATCGGAAAAGTCACAACTCCAAACATAGTCGCCTACTTTAACATTTGAAATTACCTTTGGGCCAGTTTGTGAAACTACGAAGGTATTACCTGTGAAACAGTAATCTCCTGATAAGTTTTGTACGTAACCCCAAGCATCTGACATTCTTTCCCAAATAGTTCTATTGTCACTGTTCTCTACTTGACTTGCCTCATCAGGAGGGCTCTCGGGGTCTGAATCTCTGCCCCCCTCATTGGAAGGTTGAGTATCGTCAGGTTCGGTGTGACTTTGAATAGGCGCTGCACTACTATTTTTATCTGAAGGATCTTGATTTATAGATTTCTCAGATGAATCTTGGGTGTTATCAAAGCACTCCCTGGTACTAGCATCATCATCACCTAGAGCCTGATTATTTACATCATCATTTGATTGATTATTATTTTGTTCATTATCACTATGGGCTTGTTCACTGCCTGGAGGCAAATCATCTGTTTGGTTCGTAACTTCCTGCTCACCTGTAATTTGGCCTTTTTCTTCGTTACTTGGTTTTTCCTGCCCATCGAGTATATTTTCAAGATTTTCAGGATCATCTGAGTTGTCTTCAACATTAATCTCATCTTGATCTATGATAGACTTACCAGCGTAAGTACCAACCATAGTAGCAAGACTATTAGCTAAAATTTGGTCTAGTGAATCTCGATCTATTTTACCATTAAGCAAGATCTCTCTAGCTAAATCGAACTTAAACTTGTTTAAACCTGCTTTATAAGCTGCTTCAAATGTAGTATCCCCATCAGATCCCAAATCAGGAAGTATGGCACCCAGACCTGAATCTACTACTAGTTCCTTAAGGGATGGTGGCTTACCTGTAGTACCAATAGACTTAGTTGTATTAAGAATCATTTCTTTAGTGAAGTTTTTTCCAGCAGCAGCCCAAGCGGAATCATTTTTCAAAACTTCAAACGGTTTTCCTTCTCCACCTAGTCCAGATCCAAGAGCGTTAGTACATGCAGCCACACATGCATTCTTTGCTACATTTTCTGCCTTTAATGGCCAATCCCCAGAGATAGTGGCATCAAAAACATCTCCTGCTATACTTGTACCAGCAGCAACCCAAGGTGCTGAAGCTGGAATACAGATAGCTAGCCCCACCTTGAAAGCAAGACTGATCTCCTGCTTATATGCTTTGGTAAAATTAGCGACCTTTACTTCAGGAGTTTGTTTTTTGTCGTATTCCTTAATCTTACTTGAGAGCAGTTTAGAAAGGTAATCATAAGAAACCCCCTGTACTTCTTGATTTTCACCTAGAGACTTTGAAAGGCTCTCTAGTAACAGTTTTTTATGCTTCCCTTTATGCTCTGGCTTGATCTCTAGGGTCTTTTTTACTGCTTTCTTAAAATCTTTATTGTCCATACCCATAGAAAATATGCGTTCTACAGTATATAGACTCATTTGATGAGTATCTAACTTTCCAACAGCTAATACATCTGGGCTTAATAACCTTGTCCATTGCGACTCATAAGAGGAATGAATATTCTGAAGCCTATCAAAATCTAGCTGTTCATTATAAAAGTTATTAGCAAGTATCTTGTCTGAATTATTTCCATCACCCTTAGCTAGGGTTGACCAATTATGTAAGTAACCCGTACCTATTTTTTCAAAATTTAATTCAAGATCGTCTAGGTTGGTTTTAGGTACCATCCCTTCAAACTTGAAAAGATTTCTCTGCTTTACAGATTTAAAAATATTAGAGTTACCGTCTACGAAGTAAAACTCTTCAAAGTTATGCTGCCTTTGAAAACCCATTGGCCATGATATTAGGCTTTGCTCCTCAACACCTTCTATTTCTCGCCAATTTGTCCATGTTTTAGCAACACTATGATAACCAAAATAGCCCAACTTCTTATTGCCTAATGAGTCAGTTCGGAAAGCAAATACCCATCTAATATTGTTGATGGGGTATATCATATTACTGATTTCATAGTTGTATTCGCCACCCCCAAGAACCTCATTCGCGTTAAACACATTGTCCCAGGGTTGTGCAGACCAATCCTCAGTACTATCTTCAAAATTTAATGATTTTCCTAGCCACTGCCCATCTGTAGTCCTAACAATTAGACTCTGATCTAATAAATAGAAATTAGAGATAGATAGCTCATTAAACTGTTCGACTCTCTCCCAAGTTGGATTGCGTTTGCTATGATCCAGGTAAAAAATGGAATTACTTTGGTCTGTAGCAAATAAATGCACGTTACCGTTATAGGTGGTGAAGTCCCAATTTGTAGCATGAGGAAGTGATGGAGCTACTTGTCTCCACTGAACACATGCGCCTTCACATTTAACATCTTCTGGTTTGAAGCTATCGAAACTTTTCCCCATAAGCAATTTCGTTCCATGGGTCGGCATCCACTCATTGAATACAAATTTAAAGCCACCATGATTGCCGGCTTTTATTCTCATCATACTTTCTTCAAAAGAATGATAGGCTTGATAAAGGCTCATCATCTCTTCATCAGTAGAAACCTCGTGATCTTTTCGGTATTCGATAGCGCATATCTCTTTATCATTCTCCCTGATGTACTCATTTAGGTTGGCTCCATGCCTAACGAGAACTGCTATGGCCCCTTCAGACTTTTCTGTGAATAATCTGGGAACTCCTTGTTCGTTCTTAAAATTAGGATCAAGTCCAGCCTTAATATTAGCGGGAGTGACCTCTAGTTTTTGTGCTTCAAGATATGGTTGGTAGTTGCGGGCCTGTAGAACGCGAGCTATTTCATCATGTACCCTTGAGCGAAAAACAATATTAGGGAAAAAGCTTTCATCCCATTGAAAAATAGGTAAGCCTGTCTTGAAATATTGAAAAAGAGCAGACTCAAAAGACTTGTGGTGAGTTAGGCCCAAAAAATCGATAATATACCAGCGTTTATGTTCCTTACTGTAAATGAGGTTATCATAATTAAGATCTCCTAAATAAACCCCAGCAGCAGATAAGTTAATAATAACTTCAAATAGGTTGCCAAAAACCTCTTTAGCACTGACCTCTGGATTTTCTGCTAGGTAATTATCAGTAAGGTAATAGTGGAGAGATTTTCCTGGAATATAGTCCTTGATTAAGCCAAATTTATTACCCTTGCTTACCCATTTGGTGTTGGGGATGGGTATTTTTTGTGCCTCGACCTCAGATTGAAGCTCGCTTTCCAGGTTATCGGAAAGAGCTTTATGCAATTCATAGTTGATCCACAAAAGCTTCTTTGAGTCTTCATATTCTTTCTCAAACACTCGCTTACGTTCATCTAACTCTGAACTTGAACCAATATTTGGAACTTTAACAACATAGTACTGGCCATCTTGAGTACCCTTCAGCTTAAAGACAGTACCTTGGCACCCGTTTCCTATACGTGGATTTTTAACCAACTCGTACGGTTCATCTGCCAGCAATTCATTGATATATTTCAGATAGAACTGGTTGGATTGATCTTCACCCCACTTTAGCTCAAACCCCTCAATTAGCCATAATTGAGAAGAAGAGGCTTTGAAGTCTGCTTGAACAAGATGGGCCTTTCCTGATTTTTCCTTTGTATCGAAGTATTTGCCAGAATGTTTGCTCTGGATGTAGTAAGCACCCCCTTTAGGAACAAGGCGCCACTTTTGATTGTCCCCACCATGGCATTGATGGGTAATTAAAGATAAGTTGTCATCATGTGATCCTTCGGGGATATCTATGCACAGACTAGAATTTTTGGAATGAATAGAATAATAACCTTTTTCGTTGGTCTGTCCAACCTCCCAAATATCTGAAGGAAAGTTAGAATCATAGACATTTAGATCGCTCGCTAATATCCCTTGGCTTTGGTTAGAGTAAATTCTGTGAGCGAATGCCTCTGTAACTAAACCTAAGAATAATAGTGGGAATAAAAGTGTGATCTTAAATCTTTTTAACATATAGCGACCTGAATGATTGAAAAGTATCAATTCTTAATATAAGAATATTTTATCTAACCTGCAAAACCCTTTCAGTCAAGAGGATTACGATTAATCGGGTCAATATAGGGTTGTTATGGCTAAAAAGTAAGGAGGGTATACGCTATGGATATAAACCAAGACAGATGTCAAGGAAAGCTAAGGCTTACCTGACTTATAGGGAGCTATAAAGCTAGGTCTATTCTCCCAGTTCGTTATGTACTCTAACTCTCTCCAG
>JBGCDR010000051.1:0-76172 GCA_045105515.1 Oligoflexales bacterium | reverse complement strand
CGCATGGGCACCCCCAAGATCTTTTGATTTTCCGACAATTATAGCCTTTTTAGAGAAACTGGGGAAATTCGCTAAAGATTATAGTGCTCTAAGCCTTACATACAAAGGCGGCGGTGTGTTTCCAATCAGGCACTAACTATGTTGGAACTTGTGTCTGTTTATCACTTTATGGATTACTTTCTTGTTCAGGATTGTGGAGTTCTGGTCTTATTATTCATAAAAATTCTTTTTTGATTATTTTCTTCAAAGTTATAGGAATTCATTTTTTAAGCTCTTTTCTTCATGAGCAAAATTATATAACAAAAGCCATTAAGATTTATTCTACTTTCACTGTCATTGTCATAACTTTAGATTCTTTGCTTTTTTATAATGAACCAACGATATTTTTTACATATTATCGTTTATTGTGCTTCCCGTATTTTCTTATTTTTATAATTTGCTATTTCAAAATTTCTTTACTAAGGTTGATAAAGAATAGAAATATTCAAAACAAGGTTATTTTCATTGCTTCAAGCATACTTTTATTAACTGCAATCAATGACATTTTTACTTTTTTTGTACTTATAAAGTCTAATTTCTTCGGCCAAGCTGCACTTTTAGTAGTTCTTTTAGCTCATCTTTACTTTTTCAAGAATGAGGTGGGAACAGTAATTCTCCAAAGAAACAACTACAAACAAAAGCTTGAGGAAGCATATCAGGAAAAGTTAGAAATTATTAGCAAAAACACTGTGGCACATACCATAGCGAATACTGTTCAGCGTATTGCGCATGATATTAAAAATCCTTTTCATATGATTAAACTCACATTCAATGAACTGAAAGCTGGTCGCATTGATCTTCAGCAGACTTTTGCCTTAGCTGCACATGCCGAAAAAAGTACAATTTATGTAGACAATCTTTTGACAGACCTTATGGCTGCAAGCCGGGAAAAACCAAATAAATTAGAACCATTGGAAATTAATCGTTTGATTGAATCAATCTGGACTCAGTCAAATCACATCAAAGATCGACCCATAAGCCTTGAGTTAGGACTTCAACATTCAAGTAAACTTTTCGCAGACAGATTAAAAGTAGAGCGACTTTTTATCAATCTTTTCAATAATGGAAAGGAAGCCATGGGAAGTCACGGTAGCAAAATGTGGGTAAAAACTCGCGAAACTACGATTAATGAACGTCCTTATATTGAAATCGCCATTGGCAATGAAGACAGTTTCATTGCTGAAAAATATAGGGAAAAGATCTTTTCGCCTGTTTATACTGCTGGCAAAAAAGGCGGTACCGGCTTAGGGCTAGCTATTTGTCATGAAACAGTAGTTAGCCATGGAGGGCAAATACGGTGTGAGTCAAATAAACAAAAAAATACTGAGTTTATTTTTACCCTTCCTAGTCTGGAGGGGAATGAATTTTAGGTCGAAAGGCAGGATCTACTTGCACTCTTTTAGCACTTATAATTGAGATATTTTTTCTCCGGACTACCATTTCGTTAACCCAACTCTTAAGTTCAGATGTCCTTGGAAGATCAAATATAAATTTGACAAGATTCGAAGCTATCGAACCGAAAAAACGTCATACCGAAGCGAGCAGTGCGAGTCGAGGTATCCTTTGGGAGATGCCTCCACTACGGTCGACATGACTCAATGTGCTAGACCACGTGACTCAGGATGCTAGACCTCTTGAGTCAATATTTTAGGTTTGTCTGAACTAATTTTTGCTCAAATTGCTTTGCAGGAAGAAGTACAGGTGCTGGACCTAGAAATCAGATTTGCCAAAAAATCTGTTGACAAGATTCGAACTATCGAACCGAAAAAACGGTCATACCGAAGCGAGCAGTGCGAGTCGAGGTATCCTTTGGGAGATGCCTCCACTACGGTCGACATGACTCAGGGTGGACTCAACATGCTAGACCACGTGAATCAGGATGCTAGACCTCTTGAGTAAATATTTTGGGTTAACCCCATCCCACTATTCCTATAACGCAAGTTTAGTGATAGCATTTGACCGCGAGACTCATGATAGATAACGGATTAATCTATGGAATTCATTAGCTACCCAAAAATTTCTGAAAGCCCTGCTGCTCAAACAAAAGGTGGTAAATGGATAGCTCAGGAAAAGATTCATGGTGCACATTTAGTCGTTGGTGTAGACCCAAATGAAGTAGTCATAGGAAAAAGAAAAATTTGGTTATCTAACGATGACGTTTTTTTTGGTTGGCAGCTTCTACGATCAAGATTAACTGAAATTGCTAGATCTTTTTTCAATTCATGTTACCGAGAAATCAAATCAATGTACCTATATGGTGAGATTTTTGGAGGATCTTATAATCACACTGAAGTTTACCCAGTCCCTGGCATAAGTCCAATACAAACTGGAACTAACTATTGCCCCGAATTAAACTGGGCCGTTTTTGATGTTGCCATCTGCACATCTAACAATGAAGTCTTTTTTTGTCCCTTTCATTGGCTTGACAAGACTGCAAAAAATTTCGAAGTCATGCAGCCACCTCTTTTAGGAACAGGAACAAAATCCGAACTACAAAACCTACCAAGTAGGTATTTAAGCAAGGTTGCCAAAGTGCTAGGGCTTCCTGAAATAAAAAACAATTTTGCAGAAGGTTTCGTATTGAAGCAAGCTGACGAAGTCAGTTTTCATGGAAGACAAGCAATCAAACATAAAATCCCAGAATTTAGTGATTCTATCTACAATCAGTCCATTGCATTCAATCCAAATCAAGTTTTATCTGTTGAACAGATATGCAAGCACATTCCCCAACTTGCAACACCGATACGAATTAATAGTGCCCGGTCGAAGGTTGGAGAGAAGAAAATAGATATTTTTGCAGAGTCTATTCTGGATATTATGACAGACCTCGAAGAGGTTTTTCCTCAATCCTTTGCTACAATCGATTTGGAACAATGCTCCTTTATAGAACAAGAGATTTTGACATATTTGAGAACACGCAGTAATTACCAGTGAGGACAAGCTGCGAGATGCTTAAGAGGTTGTCTAACCCTCGCTACGCTCAGTGCAATGACAATTACAACCCCCTTTAAAGCTTAACTAACAAGCCCTAACCACTCCGGCACCAAACGTGGATCGAGACTTAACTTTTTTTCTCCAGAACGCGTAGGATAATACCCTTTATCATGCATTTTAAAAAGTATCTCAGTAAACTGCTCCGGTCCCCTGTCCCAGTAATCTCTAAACAGAGGCATTACTTTATCTTTCGCTAGTTCGTCGTTCTCCAGCAAATCTGATATATCTTCAAGGTCCTTTAGACCATTATATACTGCCTTCAAGTAAGGGGATTTTAAGGTAAGGCGCCCATTGGCGATCACCTTAGCAGCGATTTCAGGGCTTGCTGATTCAAGAAAATCTTTATCAAGTTTATTTAAAGAAGGCCCCCAATTTTCTTTCCATTCTCGAAAAAATTCTTGAATATCTTCCGCAGTCAAAGGACTTTTTTCTTTAGTTTGTGGCATATACTTGTCACTTTTTGGCTCGACTTTATTTTCGACTATACTCATCGGTATAACTGGAATTTCAATTTTGTTCTTTGAATCAGCATTCGCTTGCTTTTTCTTAAGTCGAGATTTTTTGTGTTTATTAGTATGCCTGAATTTTGCTTTATTTTCTTGTTTAGGCTTTGGCTTAGGCTGCTGCTGGATAAGGAGGAGATCTGGTTTTTTTCTCTTTTTCTTGGAAAAAATGGTGAAAAAAGATCTAAGTTTTTCTTTTATTTTGCGAGAATGTAGTTTGGCTGTATGCCCTAATTTCTCAAAGGTTCTGATTACTTTTTTCTTGGATTCTTGGATTTGATCAAATGTAGCCTTGAATAAACGCGCACCGATCTTTATAGTAGCCATCATAAAATCTCCTTAGTCTACTTAGGGGGGTTTTTAGGAGAGCCTGAGAAGTGTTTGTTCTCGGGTTCTCCGCCAATTTTTAAGCATACTTTGTGCTTTTACCGCCTTTTTTAAATCAATATTTTGTAAAATCTTAGGACGGAATTAGGAATGGGTCAATTGAAAAATTTGAGGAATTATTTTTTGTGGGAGATTCATTAATAGTTAGAGGCAATTTCTAACTGCTTATAAAGCAGAAGGAATCATTAAAGGCAATATCTATGAAGTTATGGTTGTTATTGCCGATTTAAACGTCGTACTGAATGGGTTGAAATCTCCAGAGCATAGAAGAAATTGAAGGTTCCATTTCAGGTGCAGTACTGTATGAAGTTTACTATTGACTTCAGATGAATACGAAGATGCCATAAATGGGTTTAGCTTTGACCACTCAATTGCAATACAAATGGGCCGAATCTTTGGAGATCAGCATGCTTTTGTAGACCTAATCTACAATCGCTATCCCCTTTTCTTGGTGGGCCCTTGGAATCTACATCAAAGATTTTTGATGCACGGATTCTTTACTGAATTTTGCTACACTCAAGTATGTACATATCGGAATAAATACCCTACCAGTTAGCCCACAAGCTGTCGGGTAAGCCTTTAATACTTGGTTAAAATCAATACTTTTTAAAATCTTAGCCTGTACTAACCCTCACTTCGTTCAAGGCAGTTCAAAGAGTCGCTTATGCAACTGCTCCTTTCACAATATCGGGAATGTAGCTAGGATCAGAGGTTCTCATGGCCTCCTCAGAAACAGCCACTGTCTTAAGACAATTTATAAGCCAAAAGCTGGTATCTCAATACCTCTTTTCGCCTTTGACAAGTAACTTTCTGTGACTCCTAGACGTGCACTAACATCTCTTTGGGTCAAGCCTCGGCTTTTCATTATAGAAATAATAATACCAACTTGATGGGTAATAGAACCCTGAATACATTTATCGAGTTTTTTCGCATCTTCATATTTTCTACTATTAAATATCTCTCCACATGATTTGCAGCTTATAAGTTCCAAATCGCATTTTGTAATAAACACACCAGGATAATTTTTAAAGATAAAACATTTACCCTTAACAGGCTCAAAGCCAATGTTTGCTAAAGCAGTTTGAACATGATTTAATTTTGTTGGTCGTTTCATTTTTCAGCTTTTGTAAAAGTGCCACCACCGATCTAGGAAGATGAAAATAATGTTAGCAATAAACCTTTCATCGCCATCCTTATCATATTCTAAGCAAAATTTGATGTACCGATGGCGATTATCATAAATAAGCCCGTATTCCTCAGCTTGTCGACCTCTCTTCAAGTTCAAGTATCACAGTAGTCACCATGTTTCAGAAAACCCAAACCAGTTTCAATGAACTCTTCTGATTCGTTCAGGGTTTTATCCGGATATACCTCCATAACCCTATCTGTGGCACTGGATTTTGCTATGTATAAACCATCCTCTGTGACAATCCTCAGGCTGTCTCAACTAATTTTTTTGTATACATAAGACCCCTTCTTCTGGGCCTCCAGCTTCTACTCTGCCAGATTCTTCTAAAACCCAAATTCTATTATTGCCAATACCGGGTGTGATCCAAAAATTAGGGGTATAGAAAACTGAAGGAATCAATCTAGTCTTAAGTTCAGACTGAAAAAGCCATAAGTGAGATGCTTTTGCTTGTTCTTCAGTCGGTATTACTTGATTATTGTCTTCACATCGTTTTTTTGCCTCAGAAAAAGTATTAAAACCCCTATAGGTCCAATCAGAATTGTTATTGGTGTCCTGGAGTGTTAATTCTTCGGAATTTACTTCTAAGTCTCCTATCAATGCAGTGCCTGTACAAGCCATATCTGCTTCGAAGCTTAATCGGGAATCTTTATTACTATTTACTAATAAGCAGTTTAGCTCACCTTTGCTAAGAAACTCCTGGATTTCTCCGACCGCTTTTGTATCTGGATGAGTATAAGTCTTCGTTTCAATTATATTAAAAGAACCAATTTTGACGGTACAAAATGCCTCAGGGTCAGATAAGCCCCAAACTTGGTGAGTACTCCTAGAAAATCTATGATAAACCACAATTTCTTTTGGAGATTTTCCATCTATTTTCCAACTTTGCCCTGGTTTTGGCGGACCATCCAAATTCATAATAATCTCAATATTACTGGTTGTCTTCACCCCTTCACCTTGTCCAAAGGCCCAATAGAAAATATTAAGTCCGCTGGCAGGATAATAAGAGCAGCCTTGAACAGGAAGTTCCTCAAGGTCAATATTTTTTCTCACCCCAGTCTCCTCTATTTTTAGGGCAGATTTGAACCGTAGACCGAACCAATCTGGATCAGTTTCACTATTATCAGGGCGGATGGAGTTAGATTCATTTTTAGGCTCGTTGCAAGAAAGTGATACCAGGAATACCATCATAGTAAGCACAATTGTTCTTGTCATTATTTCTTATTCCTCAATTAAAGTTGAGTATTCACCTGTTAAGGGTAAAAGATTCTGAATTTCAGAATCTTCATCAAATTTTGTCGGCAATTGTTCGATTTGCTTGTTATAATAATTTCGAATGCGACTTGGTGATTTTTTTAGTTGGCCTAGAAGCTTTTGACTTATCCCACTTTCTCTATTTGCATGATAAGCTTTGAGATCTTGCAGAAGCGAACTAGCCTTTCCATATCTAGATTTCATTAAAAGAAAATCTATAATTTGAATAGTAAGATGTTGAAATAGCAAGTGGTAAGATGACTTGTATAGCTTATGCAATGACTCAAAGGCTACTAGGTAATCTGCTTCAGTAGGGTTATGATGATAAATTATTGACTCGAAGTTGGTGATTAAAGGAAACATGGTTTGGTCTCCTGATTTTCGAGCTAAGAACTTACAACGTTCTATAAATTTCTTGCGACTTTTTACTTTTTTTGGTTCAAGAATGTTAATAAAAAGTAGTTGCTCTAGTTCATATGAATAAGAAGCCGACTCTCTTTCTTGCTCAATAAGTGTATCAATAATGCTCCGATAATGATTGAGAGTTGGTAAAAAATTCCCAGGATCTACAGAAGCATAAAGTTGTAGATATTTTAATTCTATTTTTTGGTTCGCATCTAGGCGTTTGTTTAAGGCAATTTGGTCCAAACATTCCTGAACAGAGGACTCGTATCCAAGTATGAGTAGCAGCCTTGCATTGAGAAGAAAGAAGGTAGTCTTAATCTCTAGAGACGCTTGATTTACAGTGGATTTTTTTTGAAACAAGTATCTAGAGCCTTATAAAAAAGACCCATCTTAATATAAGACCTTAAGAGGTTCACTATAACCTTAGTTTTTCTATTTGGCTGGCGTTCAGCGCTAACGAGCTTGAGATATAAGGGTATGGCCTCACCAAAATTTAGTTCTCTAGCTTGAAAATTTGCATAGTTGTGCTCGATATCTCGACTAATTGACGATAGCTTTCGATTTTCTTTGGTAAAGATTTTGATGATCTTACACGAGTACTTTAAACATTTTGATCCTTCATTGAAATTATTATGAAACTGGAGCCTGACCCAAAAAATATTTGCAAGCATACAGTTAATCAGTTCATTTCTATTTTTTTTCGATGATTTTTTTTGATGGAGTAGATTATAAAGAAATGCACGCTTTTGTTCTTCTTCAAGTTCCGAAAGTGTTTTTTTAAACTCTTCCCTGAAGGTATTTAAATTGCCAAGGGTAATGAACAATTGTAAGTCCTTATTTGGAAGAGTGTACTCAAAATTTTTTTTCAGTGGAGCTAAATAGCAAAAATATTAGATATCTCCGAAAAAGTGCTAAGTGACCTACATTATTATATTATAGATCTTATGTAGACAAAATAGTGATATCGATTGCCCATACATCTCTAATAAATAAAATTAAAATAGGTACTTGTAAGCATGATCCACTATTCCAAAATAAATCGTTAACAGCCACCAAATCGTAAGCCGCAGATATTACGACAAATATATTCTGGTCTTCCACTTGCAAAAACTTATACACATGATTGCCACGCCGCGTGGCTTATTTTTCAAAGGAGTTTTATAATGCTAAAAATTTATCGAATTATTCAGATCCTACTATTAGTTATCCTGGCCACTCAAACTGCTAGTTGCGGTAATAAAAAGGAAAAAGAAGAAGAAGAAAATTCAATTCCTAACTTAGATGTATCAGCAGGGTTAAGATTCTCTTCTGCTGAAGTTCACGAAAATGGTGAGATCAAAAAAATAAATCTTGATGATATGCCTCACCAAGGATGTTCTTACTACCAATCTAATGGAAAGAACATTTTCTATTGGAACTTTGGGCAAGATGAAGGGGTGAAGCTATCCAGTAATATTGAGATAATAAAGGATTTAGATGGCCTACCAAAATCAGGGCAAAGTTGGGAAATACATGGAAAATCTCCAAAAGAAATCGTGATGTATCACAGATTTTCCGGGAGTGAGCATCAAATTTGGGGTTTAGGCGACCCTGAAGCATCTTGTACAGTCAAAATCGATTCGTTTAACCTACTTAATACTCGTCGGCTAGTAGATCCAGATGACCAAAAATTAAAGACGTACATGATTTTACCAGCGAAGGAAGTCTATCCTGTAGATTAGCAAACAAAGACTCACATATAGTTTTTGAAGCAAAAAATGTCATGTACAGGAGTTGCAGCTGAAGATGTAAAGTGACGCTCTAATACCAGAATCCTGTAATTTTTTTTCTAAAATATGGTCCAAATAGCTTCCTACTCTGTGGATAATTCGATAATTATGATCTAACAGGGACCTACTCACTTCGTTCGAACTCAAACTTTGACCACAAATTCCCAGTCCAGTCGAGAAATCGGATAAAGTCCTCGCTGTAAATTTCCAAGGAAGCTTTATTACAATTGGGATGAAAACTTAGTTTTTCATGGGTGAATAAGTCATCTTGAACAAGTACCTTCACATGCTTGTCTTGGTCGTAAATTAAGCCAAAAGGGGATACACTCCCAGGACGTACACTAAGGTATTTTTCTAAGCGTTTTTCAGAAGCAAACATAAGCTTCTTCTCACCCAAATGCTCGGATAAAAAGCTGAAATTTACTTGAGAGTCTGCAGCCAAAACTACTAAGTAGTGCTGATTACCCCGATAATTACGAAGGAACAAATTTTTACATCTACCAGTGTTCATATATGAAAGATGAATAGCTGCTTCTTCACATGTATAAACTGGTGGGTGCTCATGCTTGATAAAATCAATTCCTATTTTACCTAAAACCTCAAGCAGGTACTCTTGTTGCATTTCTACTCCCAAGACTAATCCTGATACGACTTATAGCAATCCTTCGATAGCATCGGCAATTTTTTGTGGGCTTACCTGATCAAAACACTTTAGATCTTTGTCGCAACTTTTTTTCCAACAAGGAGAGCAAGCTACCTCTGATTGTAATTTTACCCCACGATCATAGAGGTCGATTTCTTGAATACAACTGACCCCAAACCAAGCTACCACCTTCTTACCTAAGCCAATTGCCATATGCATTCCTAAAGAACACCCAGAAAAGACCACATCGCTGGTATTCATCCACAGGATTCCTGAGCGAAGGCCCCCCTGGCATGGACTATTATAAACATAGGGATCTTCTGCAAAAGCTGCCTTCATCTCTTCTTGACGCTCATGATCCTCACGGCCCCCAAGCAAGACGACGCTGTGACGCGGAAACTTTTCACGCCAAAAATGAATGGTTTCTATTGCTCGCTCCACGGTGAATTTCTTGTAGGGGAAAAGTACCGAACAGCCAGTATTGTATCCAATAATTCCTAGGCTTTTCTCTTTACCCCCAGATTCAAGCGCATGATTTAGAATCATTTCACGCCTATGCTGGGAATCCTGAATTTCGTCTGCGCTCAAATCCAAAACATAGGGATCACGCTCCCATTTTAAGCCCATGGTTTCAGTGATCTGCTGAGTTTCAGGCTTCTGATTTTGGAAAAACTTAAGCTCATCATTAAGGCCAACATCATATTGATAATTGGCGTGAGAAGTGAGAGGTTTGATCACTCCCATGGGGCTGAGTCCAAAGCCCCACTTTTTCTTGGCTTGCAAACGTTCCACCAAAGCTCCGGCTTCCAATGATTTGTCCACGCCATAGACATAATCAAACTCAAGATGAGCTAAGAGGGCTGCCGTATCTGGACCAAGGCAGATGATCCGGTCAATCAAATGGTTATTGGCAAGCAATGGCTTACTTTGCTTCAAAGTGATCCAAGTGATATGAACCCCTGGAAACTTTCTTAAAAGTGGCTCAAGCAAGCAAGTGCTACGTAAAACTGCGCCCATTGCTTCAAGGCTAACAATAGCGATTCTAGTTTTAACGGGTTTATAATGGGGACAGGCCTCGCATGAACGCTTGTACTTGCATGGCTTGTATCCTGAAAACCAGCGGCATTGTTCGTGGTAAACCATATAACTCCTTAATCACACTAAACCATCGAAGATTTTCGCAAAGGAAGCTCAATGAAAGCAACCATTCGCATAATCCAGCCTTCAAGCAAGGGAGGAGAGGACCTCATTCCAGGAAGGATTGCACAGCTAGAATCCGAAGGTTTTAACATCTTGTACGATGAACCCTCAAGTTCAACTCCCTGGCCTTACACAGCTGGCAGTATAAATGAGCGATCTGAAAGGTTTCTTAGTGCGCTCTTAGAGCCCGAAAGTCAAATCATCCTCTGCGCCCGAGGAGGTTATGGCGCCAGCGACCTACTTCCTCACCTTCCATGGGCAAAACTTGGCTCGATTAGACATAAGTGGATCGTGGGGTTTTCCGACATAAGTGCCATTCACGCCGCTTTTTGGACCGTACTAAGCTGGCCTGGTATTCATGGACCCATGCCTGGCTCGGCGCTTTGGGACTTGAACTCAACCGAAGACATCGATTTTCTTCTCCATTTAATGTCCCAATCTGAAAAGGCTGGCAGTATTCCTTTGTCCCCACTAAACAACATTGGAGCTGCTCCTTTGCAAGGGCGTCTGTTTGGTGGCTGCATGTCAGTGCTTTGCAACCTCATCGGCACACCATATTTCCCACAATCACTGAAGGACTATTATATTTTCCTTGAAGACACTGGAGAAAATCCCGGTCAACTCATACGCCATTGGAACCAACTCATCCAAAGTGGGGCTTTATCTGGAGCTTTGGGAGTCATCTGGGGACACTTAAAAAACCTTGATAGCAGCCTAGAAGAGGAAGAGGTAAAGAGGGAACTGGCTGAACGGTCCCCAATACCAGCGTGGAGTACTATAGAATTTGGTCACCTTTCTCCCAATTGGAGTTTAGTGATCGGTGCAAATGCTAAGCTTGACTCCAAAGCCTGCCAGCTTAACTGGCATTTCTCTTCAAGCATGGAGTGAGGCAAGGCTATCTTTCAAGAAAGAATGCAAAAAATATTCAAGCTAAACAATGGAGGCTGCAGGCAATGGCAGAATCAAAACGCGAGAAAGTTTACTTCATGGGAATTGCTGGCACTGGAATGGCATCTGTAGCTGGGATGTTGCAGCAGACAGGGGTTGAGGTTGTAGGAAGCGACCGGGAAATTTACCCTCCCATGTCAACTATGCTAGCAGACTTAAAAATTCCGGTTCTAACTCCCTACAAAGCTGATAATTTGACAAAGACTAGCCCTGATCTCGTTGTGGTCGCAAATAGCCTATCCCGAGGAAATCCTGAGGTAGAGCATATTCTCAAGCATAAAATCCCACATACTAGCTTTGCTGCATTGCTTGGTGATCGCTTTTTAGAGAAAAAAAAGAGCATCGTAGTAAGCGGAACTCATGGAAAAACAACAACCTGTTCACTACTTTCATTTTTCCTTCAAGAACTAGATCAAGATCCAAGCTTCCTAATTGGCGGCATTCCCAGAAATTTCACTAAAAGCTACCAGCTCGGTAAGGGCTCTCTATTCGTGGTAGAGGGAGACGAATACGATACTGCGTTTTTCGATAAAGAGTCTAAATTCCTTCACTATAGGCCGCAAATCGTAATCTTAAATAACCTTGAATTTGATCATGCCGACATTTTTTCTAACTTAGAAGCTATTGAAGATACGTTTGCCAAACTTCTTAAATTAGTCCCGAATCCGGCCCAGATCATAGCCAATATCGATGACCCCGGTGTCAGCAAACTCCTTAATCAGCTTAGTATTTTTAACAAGGTCACTAAAATCAGCGCTAAAGGCCTCACAAGCACAGGAGATGTAAAACTGAATGGTAGCCTGGCCTTTGACGAAGAAAAAGGCTTATGGAAAATTCCTTTAGACACAGACCTCTGGGGGCAAATGACCCTTTCTTGTAAGCTAGGAGGAGCACACAATGCTGCCAATATAGCTATGGTTATCGGATGCTTAAGCTATATGCAACAAAATGGTTTTCTCAATAAGAACTGCAACGCTCAAGAGCTAGGCGAAATACTTCTTAAGTTTAAGAGTGTACGCAGGCGGCTCGACCATCTTTGCACTAGCAAAGGTATTCAGGTCTACGAAGACTTTGCCCACCACCCGACCGCGGTTAAGACCGTAATTGAAAGTTTCAGAATTTCGCACCCCGACAAAAGGGTGATCGTCGCCTTCGAACCAAGAAATGCTACTTCACGACGCAAAATATTCGCTGCAGATTACACCGAAGCATTAAAAAAAGCAGATGTGTCGTTGATTGGTGCCTGCGCCAATGATGAAAGAATCCCAAAGCAAGAAAGAATGGATACGAAGGAAATTGCTGCCAATGTCGGAGACGAATCACATGCCTTCAACACCAATGGTGAAGTCTATGATTGGCTGGCTCAACACAGCCGCGCAGGTGACTCGGTAATCTTCATGTCATGTGGTAGCTTTTCTGGCATTGTGAAGAAATTTTGCAGCTCCCTAAAAACCGCAAGCACCCCTAAGTATACCTAAAACAAGGGTCTGCGCAGCCTAATTGCTTGCAAATCAGCTCTGCTTGTCTTAACTTCTTAAACTGACGGCAAACAAACTTTTGTTGACGAAATATTTGTCATGAAGGCGGGTTTGTGAAATAATTTTTTCTATAAATAGTACGTCATAACATCGGTCGCACTTGAGGAGAAGCACACCATGTTGGGGATAAATCGCAAAACTTTACTTGTTTTATTTCTCGCTGTTTCTGGTCTTACCTTTTACGGCTGCGAAGAGACGCCACCAGCAGAAGAGCCAGTCCAAACAGACGAGCAAGCTCAAGAAATTCCAGCAGACCCTGGAATGGACAGTATGGACTCACAGGCATCGTATTCTCCTGAGACCATTTTCTTTGCTTTCGACAGTGACGTGATTTCTATGGAAGGCCAAAACAAGCTAAGTGCCTTAGCAGAAAGCTTGAAAGGCAATAGTACTTCTTTACAAGTTGCAGGTCACTGTGACGAAAGAGGTTCCACTCAGTACAACTTAGCACTTGGTGAGCGCCGAGCTCAATCTGTTAAGCAATATCTGGTGCAACTAGGGGTTGAGGATAGCCGCATCACCACCATTAGCTACGGTGAAGAGATGCCTGCTGTTGAGGGACATGATGAAAGCGCTTGGTCACAGAACAGAAGAGCAGAATTCACAATGCAATAGACCTAACGCTCAAGATATTTAAAAAGTTTATGAATAATCCGGCTTTTTCTGCTTAAAGGTCGGATTTTTTTATGCAGTTTGCGATCTATTTTTACCTCACCTAGCCAAGCCTCGCTATATTGATGATTCGTGCGTTGCAATCGTAGCTAGTTCAAGATAGTTTTTAGATCAGCAGGCCTAAAACGCAGATGTTTCCTGTCTGAACCAGAATGAATTGTATTCGGAGGTTAATTCCGTGGGTTTTTTAGAAGGGTTATTAGTAGTAATCGGCCTATTATTTGGCGTAGCATTGTATGGGATTTTCTTCGCAAATAAGAAAAAACTTGAGAGTGTCTATGAAAGCGCTCAGTCAGAATCAAAAAAAATTCTCGATGAAGCTCGAAAAGACGCTGATCGCATCGTAAAGTCGGCTCTCCAAGAAGCTAAAGAAGAGTCGCGCAGACGCCGCAAAAACTTCGAAGAAGAAGCAAAACGGCGCAAAACTGAGATGAATAAGCTCGAGAAGAAAATTAAGCTAAGGGAGCAGACTCTTGAGAAGAAATTTAGCACCCTAGAAGCTAAAGAGACAAAGAACCTTGAGCTCGAACAAAAACTCCTATCAGAAGAAAAGCGAAAGCTTCGTATCATTGCTGAGTATGAGCTTAATTTAGAAAAAAATAAGAAGACCCTCGAAAAAATAGCGAACCTATCTGTAGAGGAAGCTAAGAAGGAATTGATGAGTTCCTTGGAAGAAGAAGCTCGCAAATCTGCGAAGGAATCCATCCGCCATATTGAGGCTGAAACCAGGAAGGTTGCCTCACAAAAAGCCACTGAGGTTATTAGCCTCGCTGTCCAAAGGCTTTCTGGAGAGTATGTCAACGACTCGACTATCACTGTTGTTAACTTACCAGGTGAAGAGATGAAAGGCAGGATCATTGGACGGGAAGGGCGAAACATCCGCACCATCGAACAAGCTACTGGAGTGGACCTCATAATTGACGACACCCCAGAGGCGGTCATAATTTCATGTTTTAACCCTGTTCGCAGAGAAGTTGCGAAAATAACTCTGGAACGACTCATTGCAGATGGCAGAATTCATCCTGCTAGAATTGAAGAGACCGTTAAAAGAGTTGAATCTGAATTTGATGGCATCATTTCAGAGTATGGAGAGCAAGCAGCTTTCGACACCGGCATCACCGACTTGCACCCGGAGATTATCTCCTTGCTTGGAAAACTAAGGTTTCGTTCCACAGGAGTACAATCTGTTCTCCAGCACTCTGTGGAGACCGCTCAAATTTGCGGAATGATAGCATCAGAGTTGGGAGTGAATATAAAAAGGGCAAAACGCGCTGGTCTTCTTCACGATATTGGTAAAGCGGTTGACCAAGAATTTGAAGGACACCATGCTGAGCTTGGAGCCGAAATCACTGAAAAATACGGCGAGCATAAAGAAGTATCCACTGCAATAAGACTCCACCATGCCGAAGACTTACTCAATGCCTCAGCACTGGCTGTTATACTTGGCGCCGCCAATACTTTATCAACCAACCGGCCGGGCGCAAGAAAAGAAGTCATGGAGAGTTATATCAAACGCCTTGAGGATATGGAGAAGATCGTTAAAACCTTTCAAGGCATTGAAAGTGCCTATGTCCTTCAAGCTGGCCGGGAAGTGCGAGCCTTGGTAAAACCCGAAGGAGTCACTGATGACGAAGTCAGAGACCTTTCGGACGAGCTTGCATTAAAAATTAGACAAGAACTGACTTTTCCGGGTCAAGTGCGTATTTCTGTACTACGTGAGAGCAAGTACATTGATTACGCAACCTAAGCCAAAAGCTCCCTTACTAGCCCATTCTGGGCCTAGGAACTAAAATGACTAATTCAGACAAACCCAGCAGAATCATCGTTATTGGGGACGTGGTAGGCCGAGCAGGCCGCCGATGCCTCAAGGAACTGCTGCCAAAACTAAAGACTAGCTTTTCTCCCGACCTTATTATCGCCAACGGCGAAAATTCCGCGGGTGGGTTTGGTATCACTAAAAAAATCTTCCTACAAATGATCAATGACCTGGGAATATCCGCCGTCACAACTGGAAACCATTGGCACGACAAGAAGGAAATTTATAGTTTCAAAGACCAGTATGCAAATCTATTGCTACCGGCAAATATGTACAATGTTGATCAGGAAAGTAAAGGTTACTGTCTTCTCGAGCTTGGTGATAAAAAGGTTGCAATCATCAACCTTACTGGCAGAGTGTTTATGAAGGGTGATAACCGGTGCCCGTTTGAAACATTTGACAGAATATACGACTCTCTAAAAGAAGAAACCAATATATTTATTGTAGATTTTCACGGAGAAGCAACTAGCGAAAAGCAGGCATTTGCTCAGTATGTTAGAAACCGCTGTACTTTGCTCTATGGCACCCATACCCATTGCCCCACAGCCGACGAAAGGATATTTGACCATTCTATGGGTTACGTAACCGATGTCGGTATGACCGGATCTTATGACTCTGTAATTGGGGTAAAAACTTCCGCCTCTTTAGGTCATTTTTTAGGCAAGGGTAGAGCAAAGTTCGAGCCATCAAATCTTGAGCCTTGGTTGTGCGCATTGCTGTGCACAATTGACCTATCTTCGGGAAAATGTATAGATTTAAGACGAGAGCGCTTGAAATTTACCGAAGAAGCAGTAGAAAATATTGCCACACCCAAGACCTATGCTATGCCAAGTTCTTAGACCTCTTCCGCACTTAGATTGTCTTGGTTTAACTCAGGTTTGTTTTCACACCAAATCTTTTGTGTTATATGCTTTTGAGCATGGTTTACTGTAAAAGGATTGATCTCATGGGATTTCAAGCATCGCTGAAAAAGTTTTTGGTTCTATCTGTCGTTACAAGTTCCTTACCTAGTCACTCCGTTGCCCTTAGCTTAGATGGTGAAGGACATTACTCACTGCGCGGGGAGACAAGGACCAATCCAGGAGCATCAGGAAAACGCGGAATTCATCAGGCATTGGATCAAAGTTTTCGCCTACTAGGGGAAGCAAGAGTCAATGACAAATCAAGCTTTTTCCTAGAATTAAGCATTTTTGATGACCCCCAGAACGCCTACCTCGGAGACAAAGCTAAACTCAAAGCAGGTTGTACTACCGGAAGTGAAGAAGGCTGCGATGGGCAACACCAAAGTGTAATGGAACCACGCTATGAACCCTACGCTCCAAAAATAACCAAAGCCTACGGTCGATATGCCTTTGATTGGTGTATCCTGGAGGCTGGTCGACGAGGACGACAATGGGGAATGGGTGCATTTTTAGATTCTGGTGAAGACCCATTCGCAATTGATGCAAGTGTTTTTGATGGTATATCCTGCGATATCAACCTCCAAAAATCCCAGACCCTTGGAATCTCATTTGGCTTTGACAAGATCAGTGAAACCGGTACCTATGTGCGCCATTCCCTGCAAAGTGATAAAGACTTTGGGTTCGGCCCTGCCAATAAAAGCGATGATGTTAATCAGTTTTTCTTGACCATCATGTATGATGATCGCAAGTCAAATGCTGGATCTTCACTAACCAAACAAATAGGCTTTTACGGAGCAAGGTTGAACTCTGCATCGCTTGATGATGGAGGAAATAACACAGAGCTCACATTTGTTGATTTATACACTGGATTTTTCTTTTCAAATTTAGCTCTTAAAAACGAAATTTTGCTTACCCTAGGCAAGACTGCCGATCCCAATCTAACTGGACTCGGAGGAGCTTATGAAGCAAATGGCGAACCCGCAACAAATAAGATGAACACCATCGGATTTGCCGGTGAATTAGCTTGGACACTTGCAAGCTCTGGCAGGTATATTGGACCAGAAATCTATAGGCAGGGAAACGCCACAAGACACCAACTTCTGGTAAATTATGCATACGCTCCAGGGGATGCTGACGGCTACTACAGTGACAACAGAGCCCTCGAAGCTGATGACGCTCTTGCAGATGCAAAATACCAAGCCATGAATGTAGGAAAACGTTCCTCAAAAGCAGAAGCTTTGGCGTTTCACAAAAACTTCAAACCAAACCTTTTGATGTTTAATGGACGCTCGCAAATCGATGACCTTGCAGTTGACGGTATTTTTGACCCAACAAGAGTAATGAATGCTCAGGTATATTCACTGGGATATCGATACGAAGACCTGAGTCTAGGAAATTTTGAAGCCAAAGCCAGTTATGGCTTCCTAAATAATAGCCTCTCTGATGCTGATATCAAAGCCTACTACGAAGCAAATACCAGTGAAACAAGACCCTTTGGTTTCTATGGAAATGACCTTGGCTACGAAATAGATATTAAGTATTGGACGAACTTTGGTAAAGATGTAGATGTAGGTATAGCAGGTGCAGCACTTCTCCCAGGCAAGGCTTGGCAGATTGAAGAAGAATCTGACCCTGAAAACTCATTCCTTGTTCAAAGCTACATAAGTTTTAATTTCTAAATACAAAAGTTGCCCCAGCGTTCTTCCAAGATTGGGGCATAACAGAAATCCAAATTTCGATCTCCAAATAGCATGCTATAATTTAACTGGTTTTTCCATTTAAATAGAAGGTGTGCTATGGATATCCTCCCACTAAAATCTAATTTCTCCGAACACATCGACAATGCACTGATTGTGGACTTTCTAACCACTTCAGCGAGTGTGTTTAACAAGCATAGTTACCTAAGTCTAAAGGACAATGACAACCTTAGGGTCGCGCTAAGTAGCATCCAAAGCAGAGAGGATGAGCGTGTTCTCCCCCTTTTGCAAACACTCATTAAGCAAGATACCGAGTACTTGTATGTACTATTTTCACGCTATGGTTCAAACCGTCTCGGTTCGAATGTTTTTCGCTACACCCTGAGACCTGGCTTGCATCGATTGATTCAAAACCTTAGCGAGTGGGGAGATCAATTAATACCACTCGCTAAACGCTGCTTTAATCGAGGATTTGTTCTCTATTCTGGAACTGACACAGAAATGCGATGCCTTTATTCATCCATTTTATTGCAGCTTGCACAAACAATTGATGACTGCTGCCAGAAGCTCTGGAACTTAGATAAGGTGTGCAGCAGCTATTTTCCCCATTCAATGTCGGCAGGTGAAGAAGCAGAATACACCCTTGATGAACAAATCTGTGAAGCTCTTGGATTTAGCAAGCTGTGTTTTGACCCCTTCCCTCACTTAAGCAATAAAAAAATTGGCTACTCTATAGCAGATTGTATTGAGCCTATCCTCGATGCTGCTTTAGAAATTAGTTGGCAGATGTCTCAAAAATCCCCTTTAGAAAATGAGCCTCCTTTAACTGTCTTGTGCGAATGGGCTTATTCTGAATGTCAAAAACTCAGACAAGAGCCGCTGACGCGCAGCTCTCATCTCTTATCGTGGGATATTAGAAGGATTATATTCCTCAATGCTTTAGGCTGTATTCAAACAAGCATTGGAAAATTACAGAAGGCATTCTATGATCTGGTTTCTGAACATCAGAAAGATACTTTTGCAGGAGGAGCTGCTTTTAAACCAGGAAAAGATGTGGAAAGGCGAATCACATCAGACTTAATTGCAGAAGGATCCCCAGCGAAGACGGCCAATTCTGCTGCGGCAGAACTGTTTTCCTACATGGAGAAAAACACTATCGAACCCTCGGAATTGCTGGAAGCTGAGCTTGGCAAAATAAACCATATACTTACACCTAAATCATTAAAATTGCTGAAAGATTTCTGCTCCTCACAAGACCATATTAAGGTAGCAATAGGTGAGAAAAAGAAGACACTTGAGCGAGCAAATTGCTTGTCTGAACGGTTTAAAAACTATTTGAACCAACTGGAACAAATTGGAATAATCATCCTGGTCTTAGTGCTCGTAGCTGCTTGTGGTATAAAAAGTGCGCCGAAAAGCGATATTATTGACTACCGTCCTCAAACGCCCAATGAAGAACTAAACTTTAAATCCTACGAAGATCCAGGAAAACCCTTGCAATCCCCTCTTGAAAAAGTAAAAGAACCAAGACACTCTAGACCAGATGTAAGCTCAGACAACCAAATCAGGCAAAGCTATGACAATAATAGAACAAACAGCCAGAGTAAAGAATCTCCCTGAATCATTTTCGGGAATTTTTACAGCTATTGTAACTCCGTTTGAAAAAGACGGCTCCATCGACTGGCAAGCCTTTGAATCAATCATTGAAAATCAGGTCAACAGAGGAATTGACGGTGTTGTCATTGCAGGCACCACCGGCGAATCTCCAACCCTTTCTGTTCAAGAGAAGCTTTCCCTCATTCGCAAAGCTAAGGCCCTTACGTCTGGAAATATCCATGTAATGGCCGGAACAGGTGGACAAAGTACCAAACAAAGTGTTGAACTTTCTAAACTAGCAGCAGACGCAGGAGCTGACTCACTGCTTGTCGTCACTCCACCTTATAATAAGCCAAATATTCAGGGGCTCCTTGGACATTTCCAAGCAATAAATAACGAGGTTGGGCTACCCATTTGCCTGTACCATGTCCCGGGTAGAACGGCTCAAAAGCTCTCGCATAGTGAGCTTAGCAAAATATGTGAGTTAGAGCGTGTCAGCATTGTAAAAGAAGCAAGTGGGGACCTCAATTTCTTCTCCAAAGCAATTGGTAGCATCCCAAATCAAGTATTTCTCTCAGGAGATGATCCAACTTTTTTGCCAAGCCTAGCTATTGGTGCAAAAGGATGTATAAGCGTTATTTCAAATATTTATCCTGCAGCTATGAAGGCCCTTTTAAGCGCCTTCAATTCTGGAGATACAAGCACTGCAATGAAAATTCATCATACGCTTGCTCCGCTTATGGAAGCACTATTTGTCGAAACTAATCCTTGCCCCTTAAAATACTGTATGCACTACAAGGGATTTGGTTCCAACACCCTTCGCCTACCTCTAGCACCTATCAGTGTAGAGCATGAAACAATTTTGAAAGAACAAATGGATCAAACTGATCGCTTGCTTTCACAGCTCGACCTGAAAGGATAATGCTATGAAAAGTGAACAAAAAAATCTTTGGATCTTTGGTATTTCTGGAAGGATGGGTCAGGAAATTCAAGACCTATCGCATCACCAGAAGCAGATTAACCTTTTAGGGGGCACCGAAGAGGATACAAGCTTAAAAACAAACGTTTCAGGAGTTGGAGAAGCAGATCTAGTCTTAGATTTTTCCGGGGCAAATGGAAACAAAGCTCTGCTCAACTTGCTAGCTGATGAGCGACTAGAAAAAAAGGCGATACTTATTGGCAGCACTGGTATTAGCTCTGAAGATTTGAACAGATGGAAAGACCTTGCGAGCGAATTTTCTCATAATATCCTATTGGCTCCTAATACGAGCCTAGGAATTTATCTAAGTTTGCAAGCAGCTCTCAATATTGCGAGTATCTGCACCGGACACGGATTTGACTTAGAAATAGAAGAGACTCACCACAAGCACAAGAAGGACTCTCCTAGTGGCACAGCTGTCTACCTAGCAAAACAGCTTGCAGAAGAAACTTCCTTCAATCCAGTGTATGGACGTGACAATATACGCCATGACAAAGAGATCGGGGTCCAAGCTACTAGAGGTGGAGGGGTATTTGGAGAGCATAAGATACGCTTCTTAGGAGAGCATGAAGAAATATCCATCTCTCATCGCGCTTACTCTAGAACCCTATTTGCAAAAGGGGCTCTCGTACTTGGACATTGGATATTGAAGCAAAAGCCAGGCTTATATCAGATTTCAGACATAGCAGCTCGTGATCTAATACCCTAGGTTAAATATTAAATTCCCATTGGTCACCCCGACTCCAATGGAGAGGCCTCCTTAAGAGCACCTGAGATCCCTCGACTTTGCTCGGGATGACTCACCGACTTTGCTCGGGATGACTCACTAACATGCCAATAAATAAAAAATCTAGGCCATTTTTCTTTTCAATTTAAAGATCTTATGCCTGTATTTAAAAGCCAAATTAGCTATACCGATACTTTTTCCATATAAAGGAGAAAAGTAAATCTTTTCAAAAAATTGGGTTTCTATAATGGAAAATTGCAATATTCTAATCGTCGACAACAGCATACAATTGCGAGAAACTTTAGCCTACTTCTTTAAAAAGAGTGGATTTACAGCCTTCGAAGCAGGCAATGGTCATATTGCAATGGAGATCCTCAAAGCTGCAGATATACGACTTATCATCTCAGATATACGTATGCCAGATGCAGATGGTCTTTCACTATTACAAGAAATTCGAGAGAATAATTCATTAAAGCATATTCCACTTATTTTTGTTACTGGCTTTGCAGACATTTCAAATGATGAAGCATACCAACGTGGTGCTAATGACATTTTTCCCAAACCATTTGATCCAGAAGATATATTACACTCTGCAATAAATCTATTAATGCCAAGTTCGAAAAGGTGGGCAAGTAACACGACGTCCAATGCTTACAAGCAAATGATCACGCTAAAATCTGATCAACTACAATTTAACAATCCAGGGCATTTGATTAACTTTGGCAATTCAGGTTTTTTTATTCACTGTGAGGAGCAGCTTCCTGAAGTTGGAGACCTTATTCGCTCTGAGTTGCAATTTGCAAATGGCGATATAAAAGAACTCATCTGTTTGGGTAAAGTTGCCTGGACCCGAAAGAAATCAGAGGGTAAAAAAGCTCCAGGCTACGGGGTAAAGATCATCGAGTTGGACCCTGAAGTTAAAGCAAGCTTTCTTGAGCAACTAGAGCTTTTAAAAATCCCAGCAACAATACCAACAAGCTAAAAAAATGAGCACATATCTGCTCAGCAACCTTCATTTAAACTTGAAGTAGATTACTTGTTTTTGTACCTAACTGGACTTCCAGTTCGCAAATATGAGGTGGTATCTGAAAATACGGTCACTGTGTCCATATCCAACCAAAAGCCTTGGCTAGTTTTTGCAATAACTGTGTAGGATCCAGGTTTCAAATTTAAGAACACTGCTCGGGTGGTCGGCTTATCTGAAATATGAACCCGATTTTCAGTTGTATTTCCAAAGCTATCGATTAACTCAATGACAACCAGTTCAGAATCATGCTCTCGTCCCAACATAGACCCATGCTCCACAAGCACACGACCTAAGTCTGGATCCACCACCGACATATTGTATTTCTGAAATATGGTATCGATAAATCCATTAGGAATAAGTGATGTCACATGCTCATTTTCGTTTTCACTTTGCTCATAGCAGTAATATGCATACTCAAACTCAGGACTTTCATTCACATAGCAGCTCCGGCCATTATGCACATTAAGCGGCTCAACTGCTGCTAGGTATCCAAAATCAAGCTGAAGGAATAGAGATTCATCGCTGACAGCCAACAAGTTAGCCATATCTACCATGGTGTGATTGTCAGAGTCATTTGGAGGTAAGAGATCGATGTCCTTTGCGGCCGGTAAAGAGGAGATATGGGTCTTCAATTCTAGTTTATCTAACACAGGGAAGGTGTGCTCCAAATGCTTTCCTGCAAAGACACTCACAGAAACAGAACCTATGTACTCTTGCCCTTGAGAAAATTCAATTCCAATAGGACCTTCATCAAGGGCCAAGAAGCAAAACCTCCCATCAGACCCGGTCACCTTAGCCTCACCTGGGAAACCTGTCTCACTAAAATAAATAGCCTCTTGTCCAGAGTTCGCATCATACCTCGCAAAAGCATTCACTCCAGCAAGTGGATTCTTATCGCTTCCTACGGCTACACCGCACAAACTAGCTTGAAACGGATCAGCTTCAATTCCATGGATTGCCCGCAAATGATGTAAGAGAGATCTCTGCATAAGCTTGATCCGAATGGGTTGATCACTCGCCCTTTTTTGGTTTTGACTATGGACTTCAACAATACTTGGTGCATAATATTGGCTGGTATCTGAAGTTTCTATAAAAAACCTAGATCCATGCGGAACATTAATAAAAGATCCCATACCTTTTGCATTGGTCACTTCAGAGTACTGAGTTCCAATAATTTTGAGCTGTACACCGGCAGCTGGTCTCAGCTCCTTATTTACTAGTATTGATTGTTCGTCTATCAATTGGATACGAATTTTATCATATTCAACAGGAACTAGGTCTACCAAGTATGGACTAGACGATTTAACCGGCTTAATTTTCCATTCACCATCATTGCGTACAAAAGGTGTAAAGGGAAGGATATCTAGGTTTCCTGTCAGTTTAAGCTCTTCTGAAAGACTTGCATTTTGTCTAACAGATTTTGCCGAAAGGACTTCCAAAGATTCAAAGCCTACCATGCTTCTAGGAGCTGACAGGTCTGATAACAGCTTTTTTGCCTCACCTGCATGGATATCAATAGGTATGATGAGCATCTTATCACCAAGGGAGAAAAATACCTCTGTGCGCCCCTTTTTCTCAGCTCGAAGTTCTCTTGCTTGAGAGTCCCAGCTCAGCAGATCCTGATTACGAACAAACAGCTTAGCTTCGCTAAACTTTTCCTTGTTCGCCACCCTTACTTCGAAAATATCTCCTACCGTACCAGAAATCTCTTTAGGCTCTACTTCAGCCTGTCCATCATGCATATGTACAACAAGCCGTTTTCCTTTTTGCGAGACTGAATCCTGAGCCAAGGCATCATCATTTTTCCCAAGGCCAGCAAGATAAGAACTCAAGAACTCTGAAGTTGCATCTATGTCCCCAGTTAACTGTTCAGAAACCTCGAGCTGCTCTTCAGAGCTTGATGGTTGCTCTATCTCTAGCAACTTACTTGCTACGGCCTTTTGCTCACCTTGAACTCTAATCAAAACTTGTTGCGACGGTGTATTTCCATGCTTCAACGACTCAGAAACACTGGATTTAATAAAGTCATCTTCACGGGAAGTCTTACTCAATTCAGCCAGCATTTTCTGCTCTTCGGGGAGCTTGTCAACGTCTCCAAGAGATTTAAACAAGATCCCTGCTGGCATAGATTCCTGTCCAAGTAAGCTAGAAATCTGGAAATCTTCACCAGCCCTTAAAATTTTAAGGTTTTTGTGTGGAAGCTTGGAGGCACCCAAAGCCGAAGACGGTGCTGTACGTTTGTCTACATACCGGCCTATAATCTGCTGGACAGACATTGGCGGTAGGCTCAAGACTTCTTCAAGCTGTACTTCTTTCGCCTCTATGAGGCTGGGAGCCAAGAATGGAACCAATAGCGTGGCCAAAGAGCAAGCAATATGGCCCTTTAAGAAAAACCTAAACCCTCTGCTAAAATCCAAATAAATCCCTTTCATAAGAAGGTAAATTCGTCTGTATTTAGGGTTTCCTATCATAGCTTCAAACCAATACGCAATGTTTATAAGCCACCGATACGCAATCAGCATCTCCCATCGATACATCGGCTCGAATGAAAATCAAATTAACCTCTGTCCTGCCAAAAAGAGATTAATCGGAAAATAAAATTCAAAGAAAAACAAAGATATTCAATTTAGATCAAGAGAATTCATAAAGTACAACAATGGCAACAAGAATGCTTTTGGGCAGTGGCAAATTTAGAGTGCTCGATAAAATTCCAAAGGCATGTTTCCCCGATCATCATTTTCGTAAAAGTCTTTGGGAAGATAATCAGCAACAATGGACATTTGTGCCAATAAAAGCTGCTTATTGCTACCATCCGGATGAATACTTATAGAGCTACGGAGCCTCTTATAGTGGGCTATAATCATGTTAACTGCCATTTCCTCATTCAGTGATCCACAATTGTGCATTGCTGCTTCAGCATATTTTAATTCACTTAGAAGCATGCGGGTAACCCCTCTTCGCACAGAGTCACCACTTTGCATTGCTGTTTTCATATCTGCAAGAATTCTTGCTTTGATCTCCACACAGATCTCCTTTTTTTAAATTTAGTCAGGAATAATTTGGACGAATTTAATTGAACTGGAACGAAGAAAAAATAACAGATTTCTGATTGACAGCTTACTAAGCTAATGGGTAGTACTCCTCTGTTGACCAAGACACATACCGAAAAACAAAGTGACTCCTTCAATCTTATAAATCTTTGCATGAGACGAGTTTAAGTTGAAAAATAAAACAACTCTAGGAGCAGAAAAAAAAATTCGATCATTCTTAGCGATAGGTAACTCACCCTTTAAAGAACACATGAAAGTCTCAAAATATTTTTATAGCGTTTTTCTCTACCTACTCTCTTAGCAGCAAAAAAACCCTGATGAAAATGCATAAAGTCGTTGATCAAAGTAGTTCTTTTATTTAGCTGAAACTGGAACCTCAGCCTATAATAACTAGCACGATCTGCTGTATATCGATTCTGTACACCAAGGTCATTTGTCTTAAAGTAGACAGGGAGAAAGAATGAACGATAGTAAATTGATCCTGCAATCTTTAGCCCATTCAAGGCTTTTGGCGACACAGATCCGCCTAAGGATTGAATACTACCGAGCCGCGGAACATGATCCTCTATGATGCGTAACTCACCATTTCTCCTATCTATATAGGCTGTATACTGGGTTCTGCTATACAACCTTGAGTTTAAATCAATCGCAGCATGAGCATCCCAATGTGCAAATGAACTATCAAAATTGAACATTGCACTAGGATTTAAGCCTACGATATATACTGTTCCTTCACGATCTAACTCTTCATCCCATTTTGTCTCGTATTCTTCAGCCTCTTCATCATTGGGTGAAAATGGTAATCTCCAAATATTGTACTGTCTTATTTTGAAGTGTTTGGATCTCAGCATATAGACATTTGCATTTAGCTCGGGCCTTCGCTGATACACTGCAAGATTTTTAGGCAATTTTTCAGCTGAAAGATTCAAATATAAATCTATAATTCCTTGGTACAAAACAGATCCTAGCTGAGCTCGGAACTGCACACTGGGATCTTGACGACTATGCCTTGCTGACGATTTTTCAATATATGCATTTAGCTGGTGTCGCAGTTCAACATTGCTATAAAAGATGGGTGCTATGTCTACGCTCTTGATGTCACTTATACTCGCAGAGGCGATAGGTAAACTCTGCCCACCTTTTACTAACTGCTCACCTCTGCCAGGAAGGCTAGAACCTAGGAGGCCAAAGTTGACAAGCATAAAGCATTGCCAAAACTTACACCGAGTTTGAATCAATATAGCGAACCTATGAACGATGCTGCTATCAAACCAATTGAACTTAAGCGTTCTGCACGATCTATTTTAACCTATCTACACTCTGAATGGTAAATAAATTGCTTGCTTCACGCCCAACAGATGAGAGAGTTACGGTTACAAAGACAATCTTGTCCCCACTTCGCAACCAACCTTCTCGTTTCAAATGTTTATTCACAACCGGTAGCACTTCATCCAAATGAGGCGCAATATCAAGGACCATGGAATACACACCTCTTACCAGAGACAAACGACGTTTAACCTCCTGGCTAAAGGTAACAGCGATCACCGGTACAGAGGTACGAAATCTCGCAAGCCTTAGAGCAGTATTTCCCTCTTTAGTAAGACAAACAATTGCCTTTGCCTTAACTCTTTGAGCTGTTTTAAAAGCATGGAAGGCTACTGCATCTAATTCATTATTGATAGCTAACTCTTCTTTTTTCCAATTTATATCGGCTTCAGTTTGTTGTTCTTCCACATCTAGAATAATACTGCGACATAAAGATAAACCACGCATAAGGTGCTTCCCGTGAGCGACTTCTTCAGAAAGAACAATCGCATCCGTACCATCCATAACTGAATTAGCTATGTCGGAAACTTCAGCTCGCGTCGGAGTGGGATTGAACTGAAGAGAACCAAGGATATCACTTGCAATGATTGCAAGCTTAGCCTTCTTGTTGCATTCGCGGATAACCTCTTTGCAAACCATCGGGACCGTGGCAGCCTCCATGGTCAGAGCTAAGTCTCGTCTTGATATAAGCACACCATCAGCTTCATCTAAGAGGTCATTTACTTTTTCATAGACATCTAGGTGGTCGACTCTAATAAGGAGCCATGGGCATTTGCTGCGATCATTATCCAACTTTTTTCTCACCACAGCAATTTCACGAGCAGAATTTACTCCCGGTAGAACCACATAATCAACCCCCAGTTCTTGGAAGGGTTTAATGTCAATATAGCTTAGGTCAAATATTGAAGGAGCTTTTCTAGTTGCAGGCACATGGACAGCGGTTCCTGCAACTAAGCCTCCTCCTTTTAAGACCTTGACCTTTACTTGCTCCTTACCAATTTCCAAGACCCGGCATTCAATACTGCCAAAGCCAAAAAACAGTGATTCATTCTTAGCAAATAGACTCTGCCAGTCCTCGGTATTAATCTCAATATCTCCACCCATGCCAAGCTTGGATATATTCAAGATCTGAGAATACTGGAGATCTTCATTTAATTTTATGTTTGCGACGCTTGCTCGGGGAAATGAACCAACGTCAATCATAATAGGGATTTTATTCAACTCAGGGGATCTGAATTCGTCAACTAAAGGTATGAACTCCAAAATTTTTTTTGTGTTTCTTGGATCATACAAAATCCGCAAAGCAGCGATATCGGTGCGGTCAGAAAAATCCTTGGCATAATCGGGCTTCAAGCCAACGCTATCAAGAGAACAAATAATCTTAGTCTGATGCTTTTCTCTCGTTATCTGCACAGGCGAATCTCCATTGCTTTTCTAAAGCAGTATTTCCTCTAGGTTTCAGTAAATCCCAATTAGTCTTTCAATAGGCTCTGGCCCATCCGAATTGGCTCGCCTGCTTGAGCTTCGTAAAAGCCAAAAGCACTAGCGAAAGATTCGGAAAAGACAGTGACCACGGTTGAACCGAGCATAAATACACCAAGCTCCTCCCCTTTCTCTATGTTACAAGCAGCGGGATGCCTCATATCAAGTTCTATTGGAGAAGCCTTAAACTGACGATCCCAAGAGTTGCTTGCAAATTTTGGCCAAAACTTAGTCTCTATCCGACCAACGTTAAAAGCTCCTACCATGACTACATAGACTTTACCATGGGATTTTGTTTCAATTTCGAAGACCATGCGTTCGTTTTTAATAAATAGCTTAGGGATTTTTAAAACAGCAGCTTTGTTGACCGGCCAAAGCTGACCAGGAATATAACGAATGGAACGGAGCTCACCTGACACTGGACTGTGAACACGGTGATAATTATGTGGTGCAAGATAAATAGTAGAAACCCAGCCAGGAACAAATTCCTGGTCAAAATCCGGCTTATTTCCAAGCAATAAGTTTTTAAAATGGTATTTGATGCCTTTTGCTTGGATCACACTGCCATCTTCAGGAGCCATTGATATCGCTAAGAAACCATCGCAAGGTGAGACAACCTCCCCTTGGACTCTTCTTGCACCCACCTCTAATTTTCGAGTAAACAAATCTTCAATTGAGTTGAAATCAGCACATGGCTTTTCCGCTTCACTCATATCTATGCCAAAGCTAAGAGCGAACAAGCTATTGAGAATTTTTTGAATCTTTCCGGGAAGCTTGAGGCGGGCTAAATAACCACATATAAAGCTTAGGAAATTTTGAGGAATGAACTTCATAAGGATCACTAAATCTTTCACTACTGCTCCAAGCAAATAAATGCACCAATTTTCAGAGAACCCAGAAGTCTCGCCATTAGGCACATGCGTTTGTCAGTCTGTCCCGCAAAAACAGTTAAAACATCTGTGGCTCGAAAGCGACAGGTTTCTTCTAATCATGTGACTTTTTTACCACGTTAAGAGGCCTTATGGGACTGTATAAAGTTTTTGCTCTTAAACTGATGGCAACTTGACCGATGAAATAGTCAAGGTATATTTGTACTTGTAATCGAATTATTCTATGCAGACCAACTGGCATGATTATTGTACAAAATACAGCAATGCTTCCCACATTAGAAGCTCAGTTAAATTAAATCGATTACAACTAACGCTAAATTAGCAGAATCAATAGGTTTGAGGAGCCCATAAATGAAATTTGATACCGCACTAAAGGATAAAAAGAAGAAAGCTCAACCAATTCCCGATAAAACTGTCAGAGTTCTTGCCAACTCGATTTACCGGTCACTAAAAGATGAAGGTTGCCAGAACAAGGATATCATTGGAGTTTCTAGTCAATTGATCGGCTTGGTGACATCTGCCTTAGAAGCAGATAAAAAGTCCTTATAATTTCAAGATTAGAATTACTTAACTCAGACCTTCCCCCAATTCACAGGGTAAACTCCCTACCTGATTGTCTTTAAAGTAAGTGGCAAAAGCCTCCTGACATTTTAGGCTTTGTTGTACTTTTTTATCTTTTTTACTCATCCCACGCTTTTTTTGCATCGTTGGTAATAAGCCAAAATTAGCGTTCATTGGTGCAAACTTTCCTCTGCATCCAAAAGTCACGTAATTGAGCAATGCCCCCATGACGCTGGTTACTGGGGGTAGTAAAAAGGGGCCAAGTCCCAGAAATGCTGAGCATGCTCTGCCAGCAATCAGTCCCATTGCTGCTGACTCCGTATACCCTTCTACTCCCGTAATCTGACCTGCAAGAAAGACACGGTTATTATTTCTGAAAGATAGGTTTGGATTTAGGACCTTAGGACTCTGAACATAGGTATTACGATGTACCGAACCATAACGTAAAAACTCTACATCACGTAAAGCTGGTATTTTGGAAAATACACGTTTTTGTTCCGGCCACTTCATTTTCGTTTGGAAGCCAACCATGGAATACATAGAGCCTGCTGTATTTTCCATCCTCAGCTGAATGCAAGCATAAGGCTGTTTCTCCGTTTTTGGATCAACTAGACCTACCGGCTTTAATGGACCAAAACGCAGAGTTTCGGGACCACGTTCGACCATTACTTCTATGGGCAAACAGGACTCAAAATAGTCAACCTTCTCAAAACTGTGAAGTGGCACCTTCTCTGCTTCTGTGACGTCTGCTAAAAAAGCTTCGTACTGCTCTTTATTTAAAGGAAGGTTTACATAATCACCATCACCCTTCCCATATCGATCTGCACGGAAGCAGTGATTCCAATCAAGAGACTCAGCGGCCAAGACCGGAGCAATGGCGTCATAAAAGTATAAACTTTCATCCCCACCACACAATTTCTTAATTTCTTCAGATAGCCCGGTACTAGTAAGTGGACCTGAGGCAATTATCATGCACTCATCCTTGCTAGCTAGCTGCTCTTGTGAAGGAATAGAAGTCACTTCCTGGTCAACACGTTCAAAGCAAGGGTGTTCATTCAAACGCGTTGAAATTTCCTGTGAAAACAATGACCTATCTACAGCTAAGGCAGCACCAGCTGGCACCTGTGCTTTAAAAGCCGCACCTACAATCAAAGATTTGAATGCGGCCATCTCTTGCTTTAGCATCCCGGGAACACTATGCTCATCCAATGATTTCAGTGAGTTTGAGCAAACTAGCTCTGCAAGATCGCCAGTCTTATGGGCAGGGGTAAGTTGCTTTGGCCGCATCTCATACAAAACGACAGAAGCACCCATCTGCAATGCCTGCCAAGCTGCTTCAGAACCAGCTAAGCCTCCTCCGACAATATGTACCTTCTTATTAATAATATTCTTCCTTCTTTATCGAACTTGCATCGAAAACCAAAGCAAGCAATCTTAACTTTTGTCAGGTGTGTATCTTAAAAAATCATTTAATTTTAGAAGGTTTAAGAAACCTATGTCCTTAAAGATACACCTGCAACTCCTCAGAGGCTTAGTTATCTATCACACTTGTAGTCAAAATCACCCATATATTTATTTGTCTTTTAATATGGCGTGTATATGAATCTGGCACCCGAAATGCAGTACCTAAATTGGAAGAAATTGAGCTTTGCCAGGGAGGTGCACATGAAAACCCAAATCCTAATCATAGAAGATAATTGTTATAAGTACTTTACAACCAAGCAACTGCTGGAAGCCAAGTTAAATGTAAAGCTGAAAGTTGAGGGGGTTAAATCAGAGGAAGACCTTGTTGAAAAGGCAGGTCAGTTTAAAACTAACAATATCATTTTTAGGCCAGAAGGTGGAGTCGTCGAACTTTTAAAGATTTTAAAGAAAAGAGGCGTTAATCGGCTGAATACCGATATCACCCTACTGCTAACCTCTGAACTTTTGTGCCATTCTAAGCAATTTCATGCTGCTATCGAAGGCTGCCATGCCTCACGCCAGCAAATCCACTATTCAGCTGCTTAACTTTATTGCATCTTTGACCATTATTGCAAAGTCTGCTGGCTTTAGGGACGCACCTCCCACTAAGCCTCCATCAATATGCTCCATTTTCAAAAGGCTATCTACGTTGTCAGGTTTCATACTACCACCATAAAGAATTCTCGTTTTGGCAGCAGTTTTTTCGCCAAACTTTTCCTTGATGAAAGACCTAATATATTTGTGTGCATCATTGGCTAACTCAGGGGTTGCTGCAAGGCCAGTTCCAATTGCCCACACAGGTTCATAGGCAAGCACCAATGACTGAGTACTCTTCAAACCATCAAACACAGCAGAAAGCTGAGTTTCCAAGACCTTGGTAGTTTGACCTTGCTCTCTTTCAGCCTGCGTTTCACCAACACACAAGATAGGAATAAACCCTTTGTTCAGAAGGCTTTTGACCTTTTGACTTGCAGTGTTATCAGTCTCATTATAGTACTGCCGACGCTCACTATGGGCCACCAAGCTAGCATTGATGCCAAGCTCTACTAGCATCTCCAAGGAAATTTCGCCTGTATAAGCTCCCTTTTCCTCAAAATGACAATTTTGTGCTGCTATCTGCACTCCAGTTTCCCGAAAAATTTCTTTTGCCTTTCCCAATAAAGTAAAGGGTAAAGCAAGGCTAATATCTACTTTTTCTATAACTTGTGAAATTGGAAGCCCAAGGCATTCGCGAAACTCTGAGAAGTAGTTCTCTAAAACTGATGCTGAACCATTCATTTTCCAATTTCCAGCTAACAATTGCTTTCTCATCACAAGCCTCCTTCAACAAATTAGGCTAAACCAACTCAAGTGCTTTAATTCCAGGTAAATGAGCCCCTTCTAGATATTCTAAAGAAGCGCCTCCGCCAGTTGAAACGTGCTTTATTTTGTCAGCAACCCCAGCTTTCTGTGCTGCTGCTACTGACTCCCCACCTCCCAAAACGGTATAACCTGCACACTCGCTGATTTCCTCAGCAAGAGCGGTCGTTCCTTTTGCGAAAGCGTCCCATTCGAAAACTCCCATGGGACCATTCCACAACACAGTTGATGACGATTTTATAATCTCACGATATTTCGCAATAGTCTGAGGCCCGATGTCTAGGCCCATCAGATGATCAGGAATGTTGATATCATTCACCACAACAGCTGCTGTTTTAGATTCAAATGCTTCAGCACAAACATGGTCTATAGGTAATTCAATTGCAACCTTTCTACTTTCAGCATTACGAAAAATTGCTTCAACCAGATCCATTTTATCTTCTTCAACTTTAGAGGTCCCAACTCGGAACCCCTTATACTTTAAAAGAGTGTATGCCATAGCCCCACCGATCAGAAGGTGGTTGCACTTTTCTATAAGGCTTAAAATCACGCCAATTTTATCTGATACCTTAGCCCCACCAATAGCTACAGTAAAGGGTACCTTGGGACTATTCTTGAGCTTATCTAAAGCTTCGATTTCTTTTGTCATTAAGTAACCAGGAAAGCAGTGGTCTTTTGGTAAATAGTTCGGTGCAGCAACCACCGAAGCATGGGACCGATGGGCTGCCCCAAAAGCATCATTCACATAAAAGTCGACTCCCTTGATTAGAATTTGTGCAAACTCTGAATCGTTAGCCGTTTCCCCTGCATGGAAGCGCAGGTTCTCAAACATCATGATTTGGTTTTTCCCTAGCTGCTTTAAAACCTGGTCAGCCGGTTCTTTATGATAGTCATTAACCATGACGACTTCACAGTCCAAAATTTCTGCAAGTCGCTCACCCACAGGTTCAAGAGAAAACTTTGAGTTCACCTTTCCCTTTGGTCGGCCAAGGTGACTCATGATGGCAATTTTCGCGTGCTTAGACTGCAAATACCTTAAAGTTGGTAATGATGCTTGAATCCTAGTATCGTCGAGTATTTTGCCGTCTGAAAGAGGGACATTCAGGTCCAGGCGCACCAGGACTGCCTTACCCTCGAGATTCACCTCTTCTAAGCGATTAAACTTCATTGTAAACCTTTCTCTTTATATCACGATCAAGTTGATCTATTTTTGGGGTTCATAAAGCATGTATCCAAAGTTTAATGCCGAAATCACCATTTTCCATCGAAAAAAGATCAAGCCTAAGGATCTCATATGCATCAGAAACACCTTTTTATCATGGACCCTCTTGATAAACTAAACTTCAAATTGGATAGTAGTCTACGAATGGCAAGTGAATTATCTAGGCTTGGCCATCAATGCTATTTCTCCGTCCCTATCGATCTATCATGGAATTCCATTGCAGGTCGACCATTTGTCAAGGCAGCATCGATGGAGTTCGAAGATTTTGAACCTGCATCTGTAGATCTAAACAGCAAACAAGCATATCCAATGGATGAATTTTCTGGAATCCATATGCGTAAAGAGCCTCCTTTTGACATGAACTACATGTCAATCACCTGGTTATTGGATGCCGTGGGCCAAAAAACTCAAGTGTTTAACGCGCCATCCGCACTTCGAAGCTTCAATGAAAAGCTAGGAATCATGCAGTTCCCAGAAGACATAGGACCTGCATTAGCAAGCTTTGATCCTGCAGAGATATTAGAGTTTATCAAAAACTCTTGCAACGGTGATGCAATCATAAAACCTTTAGACCTATATGGCGGCCGCGGCATTTTTCGCATAAATCTTGTGGAAATTAGTGAACAACAGGCCTTCGAGCGCCTACAAGAAGCAAGTCAAAAGGGTCATCAAATGAGGCTTACCCAACCCTTCAACCAGCTTATCTATGAAGGCGAAGTTAGAGTATTTACCATTGGCGGCAAAGCTTTAGCCTGGAGTCTGAAAAAACCCTCGCCAGGAGAATTCATGGCCAACACAAGTTCAGGTGCCACTATTCATGCATATAAGCCAAGTGAGGCACTAAGCAAAAAAGTAGAAAGGATTGCTAGTACATTACTTACTAAAGGCATTCCGCTTCTAGGTTTTGATATCATCGGAGACCTAGTTTCAGAAATCAATATCACCAGTCCCCGCCTCCTTCAAGCACCTGAGGACGACAGAAATTACTATGGATTTATAGCTTCCTGGTTGGCGCAAAAGTGCAGGTAAATTGAAAGGCTCCTGTCATCTAAAGCTCTTAATCCTGAATTTTTCGAAACACTAAAAACAAAAGCTGCTGTAAATACTGCGAAAGATTCTCGCCAACATTTTAGAATTATTAATACTATTATTAGTATTCAAGTTGGTGGTGTGTCTTTCCGAACTTCCTTTAAGCGGGGAAGTGATATGAAAGAGTCGTACTTTAAAAGCCAATGCGGCGCAGGATTGCTAGAAACTCTTATCATGAGTGGGATATTGATAATGACTGTCCAACTTATGATGCAGGTATTTATGAATTTTAAAAGATTTGAAAAACAAAAACACCTTAAGCTACTGTCTTTATATGTTAAAAGCGAAATCAATAAAGACGTGGACTGCGCAACAACCTTAGATGATTTGGGCTTCACCTGCTCAGATGGCGATTATGTAGAAATCGCAAAAACTGCTGCCGAAACCTTAATTGAAATTGGCACCCCCGGAGATTTGACCACCTATACTAGGGTCGGCAACCGGTATTTAGTTAGAGCAAAATGCGAATCATGCACAATTGGCCCTGCTTGTAGTGGTGGGATTCGAATAAGTGTAGAGGGTTTGCTTGTCACCAAACCACACCCTACAAATCCAATTAGAGCAATAAAGCATCCTATTTACAAGACCGACGATTGGTTTCCTTTGTATGACAAGGTCCCTTTTATGTGTGGATTTTGATTACGATATCTAAGTTACCGAAGATTGAAGTCGGATCTCCTTTTTTGATGCCAGTACCCAATATTACCCCGAGATGGAAAGACCTATATGAAAGCAATCCTGATCATCCTATCTTACGGTCTATGGAGTCTTGTTAGCTATGGGCAGAAGTCCAAGATTCCGGGCACCAGCTACCTAATTTTTTCACCGGAAAAGGTGGAAATCAAAGACGCAAAGATACGATTGCCGCCGAACAAAGTAGATAAATCCAGTTTTAAAAACGAGTACTTCCAGATCAAGGAGTACGAAAATACTCAGAAGGTTTTTCTGCTCAAACATAGCGATAAGAAATATTACAAGTTTCTATTTACTCCTTTTGAGATAGGGACCACCAGTATCAATGGTGATAATATTGAACCGTTAGTGCCAAGGTAAAAGATCAATCCTCTCAAGGGCAGTATTTAAGATGAACCTTCTAAGACCTGAACTAATCCTTTTAATGACATTTCTTTTTTCCTGCGAGAAAGGAGCGAGACAATCAAGTTCCATTGAGCAAGCACCGGCCATGCCGATAAATACCTCATCAGGGCAAGCTCTCTTATCAGACAAAAACCTTGGGGAACTTGGAATAAAAGACCTTAAGCAGGGAAAAGGGGCAGAAGCCCAACAAAATCAAACTTTACGGGTTAGCTACAAAGCTTTCTTTGAAAGTGGCATTCTTTTCGACAGTTCTGAAAAACGCGGTAAGGTGTTTACCTTTACCCTTGGCGAAGGGACCGTGATCAAAGGGTGGGAAATAGGCTTATCTGGTATGACAGTTGGAAGCCTAAGGCGTCTTACGATCCCTCCCCATTTAGCCTATGGCGAAAAAGGTATTTCTGGATTAATCCCCCCAGGTAGCACTCTTATATTTGAAGTGGAGCTCCTTGCTATAGAAGGCTCATGAAAAGATTAACCTGTGGTGTTCATGAGATTTTTGCCACATGATATATTCACATCATTTTAGGTGATTACATTGATTTTCAAGCCGTTGAATTTATTGATAAAAATTTAAAACCATCTCTACCCTAGCAGACTCGTAATAAAAACTCTTCCTATTTAAACCAAGATCTTAGGGAGATAGGTAGAAGTCTAAAGCAAGCCTAGGCTTCGTCGATATTGTTTACAAATAAAGGTCAGGTGAAAGAAAAGACCAAATACTGGGTTTGGAGGACCAACTCTTGAACATTAAGTCGCTTAAGTTTTCAGCAAATGTATGTAGCACAATAGTGGTGTTCTTGAATTTTGCTTGTGGAGCCCAGATGTATCAGGCATCTCTCGAAGAGGACCATGACGCAACTAAAGTTCCCACATATGCCAAGAACCCAGACTCCCAGTACTATGGATTACATGCAACCGATGGTTGGCATAATCTTCCCATTCCTTTTAAGACAGGCATAACCCTTAATGCTGATCAGAAAAAAGGCCTCAATGACTGCATTGGGATGTGGGAACAAGCAGTGGGCAAAGAGCTATTTGATTACTTAGGGCCTGATACCAAAGATGGGGATTCCTTCAACGACCTATATAGCTCGTTGTCTGACAAGACTAACGGACATTATTTAGATACCGATTGGGATAAGACAGGCAAATCAAATATGGTCCTTGCGACCACCATCTGGGACACTTCCGCACAAAATCACGATCAAATCTTGACAGCAGATATAAGATTCAACACACAACACTACGTGATTGGTGACAGTTTTACTATGATTGCTGATTCAAATGATCCTAGGGAAGTGGTAGACATGACAACCCTATGCCTTCATGAGTTAGGTCATATGCTAGGCTTAACCCATATCGATAAAAAGTATGACCGGCTATCAATTATGAACCCGACCATTTACATCGGCGAAGGTCTTGCAAATCGCAATCTTTCCTGCGGCGATGTAAAAAGGATTCAGCAAATCTACGGGTGTGCAGGCGAAGCTTGCGATCAGGAGGCAACATGCGCAAAATTCGAAGGTATGCCACTTGAAGAAGATAACGACATTGATACAGTCAGTGAGTAAGCGAATCTTTTATATTTCCTCAGTTAATTGAAAATCCTTCTAATTTGAAATAGAGCTTAAATTTTCCCTCAGGGACTTAAGCTGTCCTTGCATATTCTCGAGCTGAGCACTTGACTGCTCGACTACCTCCTTAGGAGCCTTTTTAACGAAATTTGGATTGTTTAGCTTACCTTCAAGTCCTTTAACAATTCGCTCCACACGCTTAACTTCACCTTCAAGACGGATTTTTTCGTTCTCAAAATCCAAGTACTTGCCCACTGGAACATAGAGCGTCCAACCTTTTCCTGTAGCAACAAGACATTTTTTTGGCTTTTCAAGCTTATCACCTACAACTAAAGAGTTGATACCAGCCAGACGGGAGACCCACTTCTCACTTTTTTGCAATAGGTCAACGAACTTCTGGTCACAGCAAACGTAAGCTGTAAGCTTGTCTTTTGGAGGGACTTTGGCTTGTGTACGCACAGATCTCACATGACTGATCACTTCCTGAACCTGCTTCCACCTTTGCCCATCTTCAACAAAGGTCGGCAAGCTATCTGCTTTAGGATATTCTGCTATCATAAGGCTTTCAGGCTTTTGCCAAGAAGGATGCTCAGGAAGATTTTGCCAGATCTCTTCGCAGATAAATGGAATAATTGGGGCCGCAAGCCTCATGATTCCTTCAAAAACGAAAACTAAGGTGGACAGAACCTGATCTTTATCCTTAGACGGCTTACCATCGAGTACATCTTTGGCAGTTTCAAGACCCCAGTCACAGTAACTACGCCAAATCAGGTGAAAAAGTGCTTCGACTGCCTCGTTGATTTGGTATCTACCTAGGAACTCGTCCATGACTTGAGCAGTCATATGCAATTCCTGTAAAAGCCACTTACTGGGTAGATCTAACGAGCTATCATCAATTGCTAAGATCGCATCTTTGCCATCCAGTTTACCCATCAAAAAGCGATAAGCATTCCAAATCTTATTTATGAACTTATTACCCGCTTCAAAATCTGTTTCTGCCATTTTCACTCTCCCACCTAATGGGGCAAGCGAAACGCAGGTATATCTGACCGAATCAGCTCCATACTGGTCAATCACTTTGAGAGGATCGATCCCATTGCCAAGAGTCTTAGAGAATTTTCGTCCTTGTTTGTCACAGATGGTGGCATTGAAGTAAACATCTTTAAAAGGGAGGGTTCCTTTGGTGAAATAACTCATCATTACCATTCTAGCCACCCAGAGGTAGATAATTTCTGGTGCCGTAATCAGGACATTTGACGGGAAGAAAGCTTTCAAGTCTTTAGTTTCTTCAGGCCAACCAAAAGGGCTCAATGGCCAAAGCCAACTTGAAAACCAGGTATCAAGCACATCTTCATCTTGTTTTAACGCACTGCTTTGACAATTTGAGCATTCGCTTGGGTCTTCTAAACCTGTGCTTACCTCGCCGCAGTCAGCACAATACCAAATAGGAATCTGATGTCCCCACCACAACTGCCTAGAAATACACCAATCTTGAATGTTCTCTAGCCAATGTAGGTACGTTTTCTCCCAACTTGGCGGGTAAAATTTTAGCTGTTTGGATTTTGCTGCTTCGATTGCAGGCACTGCAAGTTCAGCCATCTTAACGTACCACTGCTTCGATAGCCTAGGTTCGATGGGGACCTTACTCCGATCTGAGAAGGGGACAGCATGGCGATTGCTTTCTGTCTTCTCTAGTAATTTTAGTTCTTTTAATTTTTTAATGAGAAGTTTTCTTGCTTCGAAACGATCAAGACCATGGAATGGTTCCGGACAGACATCATTCATGCTTCCATCGAGATTCATCACATTGATGAAGGGAAGATCATGACGTTTGCCCATTTCAAAGTCATTAGGATCATGGGCTGGAGTAATCTTAACACAGCCGCTTCCGTACTCACTTTTGACATAGTCATCGGCAATTACTGGGATTGACCTTTCCACAAAAGGGACCACCACTCGCTTACCAATCAGATGCTTAAATCGCTCATCTTCAGGATTAACAGCAACAGCAGTATCACCAAACATGGTCTCTGGCCTTGTTGTAGCAATGACCACCCCCTGCTCGGGGTCATCCTCTAAAGGGTAACGGTAATACCAAAGGTTTCCAGTGACTTCCTCACTCACTACTTCATCATCAGAAATCGCCGTTTTGAGCACTGGATCCCAGTTAACTAGGCGCTCCCCACGGTATATCAGCCCCTTTGAATATAAATCGACAAATATTCGCCGCACAGCATTAGACAGCTCTGGACTCATTGTGTAGGCTTCGCGATCCCAGTCACACGAGGATCCAAGCCTTTTCTGCTGCTCGATTATTATTCCGCCGTTTTCATCTTTCCACTCTACACATTTTTGTAAGAATTTATCTCGGCCAAGCTCCAAGCGAGAGCTGCCCTCACTTTCTAGGGATTTTTCCACCATCATTTGGGTCGCAATGCCAGCATGATCAGTCCCGGGGAGCCAACAGCAATTGTAACCTTGCATTCTTTTCCATCTAACTAAGATATCTTGGATGGTATTGTTTAGCCCATGTCCCATATGAAGCCGGCTGGTTACGTTGGGTGGGGGAATCAAAATAGTATAGGCTGGCTTTTGGCTTTCTGCCTTTGCATGGAACCACCCACCAGTCATCCAGTGGTCCCACCATTTCTTTTCGTATTTCTTATGATCATAGGTTGTTTCAAATTGGCTCATGATTCCATCCCAATCCATTTTCTAACAACAGAGTTGCTTTCTCTCTTTACTCTGTCCACTTAAGCAAATGCATCCATTCATATCACACCATAGCTCGCTAATGCCATGGGCATTTATTCTACCAATAGGCTGAGGTTCACAACTAAGTAGAAAATGACCTTAAGAAAATGATTTAAAATAGACTAGTGTCACCGTTTTCAAGTGCCACTATTTTCGGTATATAGCCATAGGACCGATGATTGATAACAAGCAGCTAGAGAGGCCAAGCAATGCAAGAAAGGCAAACCCCTACCACTTTTCAGATTTGGACAAAGGCATTGGAACTTTTGAGTGGGCAAATAAAGCCTATTGGCAAAGTTGGTTTACTATGCTTTTTCCTACCCTACCTAGTATCGATGCTCTTTTTTGCTTATCAAAGCTCATATACAGTCGGACAAATAATAGAAACTAGACACCTAGACTATACAAGCATTCTCGGGCCAACCTATGCCTTTTTAATTTTTACAATAGGCATAAGTTTGGCTCTTTTAGCCCTAGGTATTGCTGGGTTTACCGCGATCGTCCACATATCCTCTGCAGTGATCAAGGAAGAAGAATTCTCACCTGAATCTGCTATAAAGCTTGGACTTAAGAGTACTTTTCCTCACGGCCTGGTTATTGTAATTTTTGCTTCACTTATGTCACTAGAGCATGCATTTCTGGGACCTTTTAGAATTTTTACTCTATTTTCACTAATGGCAATTGTCATAATGGTAAACGACCGTAAGGGTTGCTTCGGTGCTTTAAAACATGCAATGCTTTTCAGATATAGCTCACCGATTCATGGAGGTGGATTTTCTGCAGCGTTTGTCATAATTGGCTTAGGTGCTTTAGTATTTGCGTGCGAGTACAGCCTCGGTCTTCTCTATGAACTATTGCTCCATGCAGACGAATACTTCAACTTGCCGAGGCTACCTTGGTCCCTTGCAATCCCAAGCATGCCTTTTAGCCCAATGTATTTTCTCGCAAATATATCTTATGCATTAGGAATTACAATGATCTTGTCCTTAGTTGCCTGCTATCTTGTAAGCCTATACTACTCAGTTCGGTCGCGGATCAATCACATGGTTTAAAGCTGGATCATGATACCTTGCATCTTCTTCCCCAAGCCCAGCTCGTCGGTATAAATGTTTAAACTGTTTGGGCTGAGCAGCAATTAGATCACTATCCAAAAGCCGGTAAACTTGGGGCAATAAGTTTTGCTCTAATAACTTTTCAATATCTGAGGGAACTAGAGTCGCTACAAATTCATCCAAACCTGAAACGAATTTACGGTGTGACTTGCCGCCACGATAATCGGGTTCCCGGCTCGGGTGCTTCAAATAACGCTCCATCAAGTCCACTTTTGCGTCAACCAGAATAGAAGCTTGATAAAGCAAATAGTTACGAGAACGAAACAGAGAGGTCCCAGCTACTTTACGTTCACCGTAGGTCAAATCACTCAGACCGTCTTGTCCCAAGCCTGATAGAACAGGCCATTTGGCGGCTAAGGTTTGAATGACGGCTTCATTGATCTTTCTGAAATATCGGTCATTCCCATAAAACTGAGAAACCCACATACCTAGACTGACTACGACACACCCAGGATGCAATACGACTGTGCCACCACCACCATAACGTTTAAGTATGGGAACTTCATCCGCCACACAAGCGGACTCTTTGACTTCAATATGAGCTTTATTACTGCTTCCCAAAACCACCATTGCAGCTCCCGGAACCCAGGTCGAAACAACCTGCAACTCATGGCATTTGCAAAGAATATCGTCGTCTATCCACATAATAAAAATACTCTTTTCTAGACCATTTATGGGTAGCCAAAATATCGCAAGACCAAATTCGTGACATTAAATAACAAGATGACACTCGTAAGGTCCATGATAGTTGAGATAAATGGAGAAGAAACCACGGCGGGGTCTAGCTTTATTGAACGAAAGATAAAGGGCAACATCGAACCCGCAACTACTCCAACTAGAACTACCATGATCACAACTACACCGATGATAATAGCAACCTTGTATCCAAGCCCCCAAGTAAACGCCCTGATCGCGCCAATCATTGATAAGATCACGCCTAAGGTCAAGCCCACAAGCATCTCTCGCAAAAGCACTCTGCCGGCATCTCGTGGGGAAATCTCATTGATTGCAAGTCCACGGATGATAAGTGAAGCCGTTTGCGTCCCAGAATTCCCTCCAGTGGAGTTGATTGTAGTTAAGAAAAATACAATAAAGCCCCATTTATTTAGCATTTCATCGTAACTACGAATTGCTTCACCAGATATAAATCCACCAAAAAAAAGAAGGGCTAACCAGCCAACACGTTTCCAAACCATTGTGGTAAACGGTGTTTGAAAATAGGAATCTTCTAATGCCCCTTGTCCACCAAACTGCTGTATATCTTCGGTAGCTTCTTCTTCCGCTATATCAAACACATCATCGGCTGTAACGATGCCGATCAAATGCCGGTTTTCATCGACAACTGGCATATAGTTAGAGTCATATTTTCTAAAGATCTCAACTGCTTCTTCAGCATCTTGCGTTGGGTTAAGGTAGACATAACTCTTTTTCATAATCTGAGTGATCGGCAAACTTCTTGGGTCACTCACCACTATCGATGCTAGACTTACCTCTCCTACTAAAGTTCCATCCTCCTCGGTAACAAACAAATAATTTAAGTATTCAATAGGGAGGGTGGTACTCCAATTGATTGACTCAAGTGCTTGGGAAACTGACATACTTACATTCAAAGCTAAAAAATCGGGGGTCATTAGACGGCCAACTGAGTTTTCTGGGTAACTCAGAAGCGTCCATGCAACTTTGCGCTCCTCGGGATCTAGTTTTAGTAATATCTTGTTTCGAATTTCAACGGAAAGATCCTCAAGCAGTTTAGTCCGATCATCAGGTTCCATTTCATTTAATAGAGCAGTAACGATGACATCAGGCAACTCCTCGAGTAGGTCTTCCTGCCTTTCAAAGGTAAGGAAGGAGAATAAAGCCGAGCGCCTAACCCTAGGAACAAGTCGAAACAATGGAATAATTTCATCTATTTCTAGCTCCGAAAAAATTTCAGCAATGTCTGCTACCTCGTTATCTTTAAAGGCAGATCTTAGAGAGCGGAAATCGCGAAAATCTAGGGCGTGTTTAACAAACTGAGATGTAAGTGGGGTTTCAACAACCATGAACCCACCTCCTAATCGGTTACTGCTGTTGGGAAAATTACTTACATAAACTATCTAGAGCTACGAAGGGATCATCATAATCTTCAATCATGTCACCAAGGACCTTTAAAAAAGCACCTACATTCAGATGCTTATGACAAGAGAAAGCACTCGAAAACCTTTCAAGGTCAGGGCTATACAAAGATGTTGCCAAGACTCGTGCATTGTTCCATTGCTTTTTACCAACATAGTCGTATCTCTGAAATTTAGGGCGCAGTTCTTTGGTATAGTGCTCAAATAACTTTGCTTTGCCCAGGGTAGCCTGCTTTTTATTAAGAGAAAAGTCTGTATTTTTATAAAACAGGTTAAGCGCGTCGCGCAACTCAGTGAGCCAAGCTCTGTAAAGCTTTTTATCTGCTTTTTTTAACTCATAAGCTTCAAGTGCACGAGCCTGCCCCGTTTCGCGCAAATACTGAACTGTCAGCAAATCCTCGATGAAAGATGCTAAATTTTCATTAAATTCGACATGGTCAGGAATCCACAAAGTTCGATGAGTTAACTCATGAAAAATCAAAGCGGCCAGACTTGGTTTAGACCTTTGTAGCATTGAGGAATAAATTGGATCCTCAAACCAACCCAAACTGGAGTATGCGCCAGCTTCGCCAAGATGGACATCATAGCCCTCATCTTTAAGTTGCTTTCCGAGGACATCTCGCTCTTCTTTATCAAAAAAGCCCTTGTAGGGAACAGTGCCAACAATAGGATACCACCAGGTGTATGACGCCAAGCGATCAGGATATGCTGCTTGAACTAAGTAGCTTACGGCATCCTGCCCGGTATTTATAAAGTAACGATAAGCATGCCTAGTATTGAGGCCTTGTCCATCCGCATACTCCATAATTTTATTGAATAAAAGAAGCCTTTCTTTAACACTTACAGAGGTTTTTGGATCGGCAACAATTGAGCTCACCAATCTTCGCGAATTAAATTGATTGTTATGATAGTAAGCCAGCTTGGTTAGGTAGCAAGATGGAAGGAATAAACAAAAGATTAGGAGAGGAGACAAGTGGAGTCCCCTCCCAGTTTTAAGAATGGCTCGAAACTGTCTCCAAGGCAATGACACAGTTCATACCCTCAATTTCATAACTTTGTGTAAACTCAAGATCACACTCACCCCCACCTTCTATTAGGTTCAAAGAGGTTCCTAAGGTTTCCCTAAGGATATAATCCTGGTAACTTTCGACTGCAGTCACCAGCTTTTCAGGTGCAAGTACCTGTAAGAGAATTCTATCAGAAATATTCAACTGACTGTCTTTACGGAGGTTTTGAATTCTATTAACCAACTCCCGAGCATAGCCCTCAGCAACCAATTCAGGAGTCAAGTTAGTATCTAATAATACTGTAACTCCCATCTCAGTAGCTATTAAACGATCATCAAGCGGACCCCTGTCCACCAAAAAATCTTCCAGAGTTAAGCAGTGTCCAAGAATATCAATACTTCCTTGCTCAGCAAGATCTTGAAGCAGCTTACTCACTTTTTCATGGGACTTATTTAGTTCTGTGAGATGCTGACGAATTACGTTGAGATTTTTACCTAACCGCCGTCCTAAGGTTTTTAGATTTGGTTTAAGAGAGAGGCGGACATGTTTCGCTTCCTCAGTGGTGAAATCAATCTGCTTAATGTTCAATTCACTCTTAAGTAATGCGCTTCCCCGTTGAATTGCACTGCGATCACTTTCTTTGTGGGTGATCACCAGCATTGAGGGGAGCACCTGTCTGATTTTGATTTTATGTTGTTGACGCAAAGACCGGCCAAGGTTTGTGGCTCTTCGAAGCAAGTCCATATCAGATTCCAAGCTAATATCCTGAAGTTTTTCATTCATCACTGGCATATCACACAAATGCACAGACTCAGGAGATTCCGCTTGAGAATTCAAAAGGTTGTTATAAATCCTGTCGGAAATAAATGGCGCAAAAGGCGCGAATATCTTTGAAAACTCTAGCAGCACATAAAACAAGGTGGAATAAGCTTGCTGCTGGTCAGGGCTTAAGCCATCGACTTGCGGGTCACCCCAAAACCGTCTTCTACTTAGGCGAATGTACCAATTGGTGAGATCCTCAATAAAGTCCACAACTGGCGGAACTACCTGATATAGTTTGTACTCCTCCATGTGATTATGAACTTTCTCAACCAATGACTGGAGTCTGGAAACGATCCAACGATCAAGATCATTTTCTAAGTGAGGGATCTGAGCCTTACTTAGTTTAGCGGAAGGCTTCCATTCATCTGACTCGGCGTATGTGGACAGAAAGCTATAAGCATTCCACAGAGGCAACAATACAGCTCGCGTAACATCCTTCACCCCCTTATCAGTGAAAATAAGATTTTCAGCCCGTAAAAGTGAGGAATTAAGCATATACAAACGAACGCTATCAGCACCATATTTAGCAATTAGTTCGTCAGGTGGAGTGTAATTTCGATGGCGTTTTGACATTTTCTTGCCATTTTCATCAAGAATCACGCCATTTACGATAACGTTCTTAAAGGCTGGTTTATCAAATAAAGCATTTGATAGAACATTTAAAGTATAGAACCAACCCCTGGTTTGATCCAAACCCTCAGCAACGAAATCTGCGGGAAATATTGAGGCAAAGCGTTCTTTATTCTCATGAGGATAATGGAGCTGAGCATAAGGCATTGAACCAGACTCAAACCAACAGTCAAATACAACATCTACTGCTTTCATTGACCCCGAACACTGACTACATGAAAAGCTCAGCTTTGAAATAAAATGTTTATGAATATCATCTATTTTTTCCCCAGTTTTAGATTCTAGATCTTTAACACTTGCTACAACTTCAAGGTGTTCTTTGTCATTTTCACAAACCCAAACTGGCAGCGGAGTTCCCCAAAAACGGTTGCGGCTGATAGCCCAATCCCTTGCATTTTGCAACCAGCTTCCCATCCGTCCTTCCTTAATATGGGAAGGGACCCAGTTAATTTTTTTATTATTTTCGACTAGCTTTGAAACAAATTTTTCTACAGCCACGTACCATGAAGGCACCGCCTTGTAAATGAGAGGGGTATCAGTCCTCTCATCAAAAGGATAGCTATGCACCAAGGTTTCATGCCGTAGGAGGACTCCTATTTCGCGCAAGTCCTTGCAGATATGCTTATCAGCTTCCTTGAAATTTAGTCCTTTATATGCAGGAACTTGGCTAGTGAAACATCCATTGTCATCAATGGGATCAACAAGATCGATATTGTGCTTACGGCAGCATAGGTAGTCATCCTCACCAAATGCTGGAGCTTGGTGAACAATCCCAGTTCCATCTTCTGTTGAAACGAAATCTGCAAGTATGATGATGAAAGCATTCGGCTGGTCCTTAAAGAAAGGAAACATTGGCTTGTAAGACTTTCCTGCCAAATCAGATGACTTTATGCTCTCAATCAACTCATAAGGTTTGGCTTCAGCTTTTGATTTCTTCCCTTTTTTTGAGGGGTAAAGTGCATCAAGACGAGCTTTTGCCAAGATCCAGTGCTCACCACTTTCATTGTCTTTGATTTTCACATATTCAATGTCTTCACCAATAGCTAAAGCGAGATTTGATGGCAAAGTCCAAGGAGTAGTGGTCCAGCTAAGTATCCATGCATCTTCGTCTTTTAACTTGAACTTTACTGTGACTGATGGATCTTGAACATCTTTATAGTTCTGATTTGCTTCGAAATTCGAAACTACGGAGCCTGTCCGAGGCGAATAGGGAACAATCTTAAATCCTTGGTAAACTAAGCCCTTTTTATAAAGTTCACCAAAAACCCACCATACTGACTCCATGAAATCCAAATCCATTGTACGGTATTGGTCGTCCCAATCGACCCATCTTCCCATACGAGTTATGGTTTTCTTCCATTCCTCTGCATAATGAAGAACGGACTCCCGACACATTTCATTGAACTGAGAAATTCCCAGCTTCAATATATCAGGACGCCCTTTTAATTTTTCACGTTTCTCTATCTCAAATTCAACCGGTAAGCCATGACAATCCCAGCCAAATCTTCGATTGACCTTGAAGCCTCGCATAATCCAGTACCTTGGCACGGTATCTTTTATGGTGTTCGCTAAGAGGTGACCATAGTGAGGAAGTCCATTTGCAAAAGGAGGCCCATCATAAAAAGCAAACTCTTTGGCACTCTCTCGCCACTGGTTTTGCTTCTGAAAAGTTTTGTTCTTCTGCCATTCCTGTAAAACTTCATCTTCAATCTTAGGAAAGCTAACCTCTGGAGCCACCGTTTTCATGTAACTTACCCCAATTTAATAGACAATTTTTTCGGCTTGAGTGACCATTTATGACTCATTGGCCTTATCGATACAAGCTTTTGAAGATACCTTGCTAATGAGCTTTTTAGCAAGGGCAAAAGCCTTTGGGGTCGGGGTTTTACGAAGTTCGAACCTGCTCATCACCTTGGGATGAAAATTTGTCATTGAGCTTGCTATCAGCACGGATACTCGACACTAAATCTTCTTCCGCTCCATGAGTTAGCCGTTTTAATTGCCTTAAAAAGGCAATAATAAGGAGGCCAAAAATCACACAAAAAACACAAATTCCAGTAAAAACATGCAGTTCACCTGCATCCTGAGCTGCTTCACCAACGAGGCCAGCAATCTTGTTACCGAGGCCTGTACAGGCAAAGAAAACTCCCATCATGATAGAAGCATATTTGGCGGGAGCCAATCTCGTAATAAATGAGAGAGCAACAGGTGATGCACAAAGCTCTCCAATTGTGTGGAGAAAATATGCACCGACTAACCAAACCATGGCGGCTTGGCCATTGCTTGCTGTTTGCGCTTCAATTGCAGCAAAACTCATGAGCAGAAATCCTAAACCCATTATCATGGTTCCAATAGCCATCTTGAAAAGTGATGATGATTCCTTGTTTTTTCGCTTTCGGCCCATCCAAAATGTTGCAACCAAAGTACCAAACATCATGATAAACAGCGGATTTAACGACTGAAAGGTACTTGCCGGAATTTCGAAACCAAACATCATGCGATTTATTTTTTGCTTGGTATAGATGTTCATCAACCCGCCGGCTTGTTCGAAAGCTCCCCAAAATACAATGACAATAAGAAAAGATATGAATAGGACAACAATCCGATCTTTCTCTACGGGGCTTAAATGCTTGTTTTTACCCTGACCTTCACCTTTTTCGCCTGCATATAGATTACCAACATGTTTTAAGTGCTTTTGCCCAAAGATGTAGACTGCTTGTCCTACAAACATCCCAATGCCTGCTAAGCCAAAGCCATAATGCCAGCCCACCTTCTCGCCCACATACCCAACCACAAGAGCCGCCAAAAATGCTCCTAAGTTGATGCCAATGTAAAAAATGGTGAAACCAGAATCACGTCTAATATCAGAAGGCTCGTACAAACCTCCAACCATGGTCGAAATATTTGGCTTTAAAGCACCAACACCCAAGACTATCAAGCCGAGACCAAGAAAAAATGCCCACATGGCATTGATTGCCAAAACCATATGCCCAGCACACAGCAAACCTCCACCTAACATAACCGTTGTTTTCTGACCAAGCATGCGATCAGCTAGAATGCCCCCCGGTATGGAGGCTAAATAAACAGCCATGGTATACCAACCATAAATGCTAAGTGCAGTCGCTTCATCCCAACCAAACCCTGGGTTTTGCCCTGAAGAGAGCGAAATCATGTATAGTACGAGGATAGCTCTCATTCCATAATAGCTAAACCGTTCCCAAAGCTCTGTAAAAAACAAAATGAAGAGCCCTTTAGGGTGACCAAACCACTCATCGTTCGAAACAACACTCATAGCAGATTCTTTCAGTGGTTAAAGATTGGAGAAAGCTTTAGTTTTTTAGGATAGTTAAGTTCATATCTAATATACCTCAGATTAAATGATCTTAGTATAAAATCCAACTAAAACTTCAATAAATGCGTAACCTTGATCAATAAGACACTCTTTCTTAGCTTGCAGATTGCATGGAACTATAAAAAAATTTAAGATCTCAAAACCTATATAAAGTTGGGTATCAAGGAGAAGTAAGAGTGATCCGCATAGAAAATTTAGTAAAATCATATGGCAATAAAATACTGATGCGAGGAGCATCATTTCACTTTCCACATGGGGAAAAAATAGCTCTCATAGGTGACAATGGAGCAGGGAAGTCGACTCTTCTTAATATGATAACTGAGCTTGAGAGTCCTGATGAAGGAACCATACTAAAGCCACAAAAGATAAGCTTGGGGTACCTACCTCAAGAGCCCAACAATCATCCAAAACCTACTGTAATCGAAGAATGTGAAGCAGGCAATAAACACCTTGTTGACCTCAAATTTAAGATGGATGCAGCTGTAAAAACAATGGAGATGGACCATCAAGAAGATTCCATCCAAACCTACGAAGCGGCCGAAACAGCTTATAAATCAGCAGGAGGTTATAGCCTCACTGCAAAAGCTAGTTCAATCCTAAGTGGACTAGGATTTTCTCCTGAGATACTCAAGGAGTCACCATTGAAACTGTCGGGTGGCTGGAGAATGCGACTTGAGCTGGCTAAACTGTTTATCAAAAATCCTGATTTCCTAATTCTCGATGAGCCTACAAACCATTTAGACCTTCCGAGTTTGGTTTGGGTTGAAAACTATTTAAAAAGCTTTGCAGGTACCCTTTTATTTGTTTCCCACGATAAGACATTATTGAACCGTCTTGCAAGTATGACCTTACACCTTCACCAAGGTGCTTTGGTCCCTTATAAGGGCAATTATAATAAATTCTTAGAATCTAGTACCCTCAGGCGGGATCAGGAAGCAGCAACTAGAGCTCAACTTCTACGTCGTAAAGATGAGTTAGAGTCATTTGTCAAACGCTTTGGTGCTAAAGCAACAAAAGCCAAACAAGCCCAATCTCGAGTAAAGATGATCGCTCGCCTCGAGCAAGAAGAATCACAAATTCCAGAAGAAAGACCTGATATAAAGTTATCCTTTACACTACCAGAGCCCGAAAAATCAGATCGCATTCTTTTTAATGTCGATAATGGATCGATAGGCTATACAAAAGCCTTAAGCCGTGGAATTAAACTTCAAATTGAGCGTGGTCATAAGATTGCGATAATCGGTGCTAACGGCATTGGTAAATCGACATTTCTCAAAACAATTGTTGGTAAGATTAAAGCATTAGAAGGAAATTTTCTCACAGGTAACAAAACTCTAATTTCTTATTTTGCTCAGGACCAGCTAGAAACCCTAAATCCCGAGCTAAGCATTTTCGATAACATTCAAAGAAATACAGATTGGGGACAAAGGGAAATCCGTGGTTTGTTAGGAAGCTTTTTATTCAGCGGAGATGACGTATTTAAACAGGTAAAAATTTTGTCAGGTGGTGAAAAAAGCCGTGTTGGTTTAGCGAATGTATTAAGTAGAAAATCAAATTTGCTTCTATTGGATGAACCAACCAACCATCTCGATATGAAGAGCGCAGAAAGTCTCATATCGGCTTTAAATGGCTACAAAGGTACCATGATATTTGTAAGCCATGACAGAGAACTTATTGATCGAGTATGTAGCCATGTTTTTGCAATGCTACCTGATGGTAGATCTATGCTATTTGAGGGAAACTTAGAAGACTATAAAAAACTAGCTACAATAGCAGGCTTTCCAGATGTCCTTGATCCATGTTCAGATGATGATAATTCGCAAAAAGATGCTAATACAAAAACACTAGATAATTTAGTCCAAACGAATTTTAAGGAACTAAAACGAAAAAAGTCCCGACTTGAAAAAAATGCCTCGAGACTTGAAAAATCTATGGAAATTTTAAAAGAAAAAATTTCTCTGAACGAAGAAGGCTTGAGCTCACTCGATCCAAACGACTACGAAGCTATCAACAATAAACATAAAGAAAATCAGGAACTAAAAAACCGCCTAGAGGACGAAGAAGTTGAATGGCTCGAAGCATCCGAAGAGCTAGAAGACACCTTGAACCAATTAAACGCGATGGGCCGACAGTAGTTTTAAGTTTGCAAATCCGAGAACTCACCTTTAACTCACAACTTGACTTGGTTTCAACACTTTCTGTTTAGAAATAAATCTGTTCAAAAACAGAAGAATCAACGGAGCAGACCCAAGAAACAATAAAGTGATAGCTTCTGGAAAACTATCATTTATGGGTCCAAAACTCATCATAGTATTACCAATAAGACCCGCGACCAAAACTTCTAGGCATCCCATAGCTGCTGCTGCTGTGCCTACCATATTAGAGTAAGGAGCTATACCTTCAGCCATTGCATTACCCAACACAAAAGCAACTCCAGCAGATGCTAAGTAGCTCGGTAACAAAAATTGAAGCAAGCTTAAACCATTGAAAGCATGAAAAGTCAGCATTATCAAACCACCGAAAAAAATCAAACTAGATCCATAAATTATTGTATTGGTAGCTCCAACTCGAATCTGAATTTTTCCAGAAACAACACTACTAACAAAAAACACCACTGCATTTATTCCAAAAAACAGACTGAACTCTGTGGTATCAAAACCTAGAATAGAAATGATGATATGAGGTGAAATCGAAAAAAAGCAAAATAACACCGAGTGTGCGGAGATGCAACATGCAGAAAAAATCAAAAACTGGGGATTTCCATATAACCTACCATAGCGACTTAGTAACCGATAATCAATTGGAATTTGTGACTTTATTGGTAGTGATTCAGAAAGGATAAAATATGATATCGACAATACTAAAACTCCAAACAAAGCCAAAAACCCAAATGACATCCTCCAACCAAAATAAGAATCAAGAAAGGCTCCAATGATAGGTGCAACTATTGGAGCAATTCCCATAACCCCTTTCAGATAATTGATTACTAATACTGCTTGTTTTCCTTGTAACAAGTCTTTAACAACAGCAAATGCTACAATTTGTGTACCACAAGCCCCAAAAGCTTGAAATATTCTTGCGATTATAAGCACTTCAACATTTACTGCCACTGCACACATTAATGAAGAGGCAATATAGGTAATAGCGCTCAAAATACCTAACAAGCGCCTCCCATAACGATCACAAAGTGGTCCCATGAACAGTTGACCAAGACCAAAGCCCAAAAGAAAAACTGTCAAAGTAAATTGAATAGATCCAGCATTTGTATTCAATGATTGCGGCATTTTTGGAACGGAAGGAATATAGATATCCATTGCCATACCCAAGGTCATAACCGAAGGTGCCAAGACTAATATAAATTTGAAAAGTTTTTTGTTCCAATCTATTTCTTTCATAAGCAATTACCCACAAAAACTATATTTATTAGATTCTTACACAAAGCTTAGTTGCTCCTGATGTTTTCATTTATGTTGTGTTTATAAAGAAGCAAAGCTTCAGATTGCAAGGAAAAAAGAAGATGCATAGCTATTGTTAGAAGCAAAGGAACATGAAAAAGCAGAAAAAGAGACAAAATATTAATTATATTCTCCCTATATTATAGGATGTTATGCCCTACTTTTACAATTAGCTTGGATCAGAAATAGCTTTATGTTATCTTTTATCACTTTTTAAATAGTGTTTTTTCACGATTTCGATTGCACAATCATCTAATATCATTGCCCAATGATCGCCTGATGTGATTTGACACAAAAAATTTTTGATTTTTTTACATCTCCATTAGGAGTTAGCATGAAGTTACCAGAAAAAGTACCCTTAAGTGAACACGAGAAGGTTAAGCTACAGCAGCTACTGAGCCACTACATCAAAAAGTATGAAATGGAATACAAGCAAGCGAACGATCTAAGTTCTCCATCGGTGTCACAAGCTATGGCCGATTATCTCAACATAGGACTACCTAGATACTACGAAGTAAGGGGTGCCACGAAACCCACACCTAAACTGCTTACTGCCATTAGTTATCTTCAGTCCCTTGCAAACCTTCGAGACATACCCATAACTGATTTTGTAGCTTACCTTTTAGATGAAAATCCTAGATTCGATCATCAAGGAAATTTGAAGGAAGGTCTCGAAAATTGGGAAAACATTATTCTCCAGGCGTGTGATGGACTCAACCTCAAAACAAGAAAGCGCTTTGTTGAAATTTGCAGCAAAGGTCGAAGACAAACTAAATATTTCGAAAATTTCATGAGTTTAGTAGCTGACCTAGAAGAGCTTGATATTGATGTGATGGATCAGGTAACCAAAGCCTTGAAGCTTGTAAAGCTCAAGAATCAAAAAGACACCGAATAGCTCTCGACTTGAGACTAAATCGGTAGGCATATACAGGAGAATAACGATGCTAAATGTGATAGTACTTGACGATGAGTCATTTTTTTTAAATTTATACAAAGACATTTTTTCTGGGAAAGATATTAATGCTCGCTACTATTTAAGCGAAGGAAAATTGGAAGAAAAGGAATCGGCAGAAACCCTTGCTTCAACTGACCTAATCATCTTTGATTACAAGTTAAAAGGCAAAACAATAGTTTCTCTAAACTTGTTAGAGTTTGTCCGGGTTGACCTAGGATTCAAAGGAACCATTCTAGTTTGTTCAACACTTGAACACTTTGGCTTTGATCAAGAAAACATCGATAAATTTGCAGATGGAAAAATTGAAAAATCCGAATTGACCTGGGAAAAAATCCAAAGTTTCCTTTAAATTACCCCCCACTCTAAATACTAAATACCTAGTGCATAACAAGAGGTTTTGTGGTCCTGCTTGCGGTCCTGATGTGTGATGCTGCAAGGCTGTGTGATCCTTCGGTGTGTGGCTTCGCCTTGCACGAAGAAATGTATGCCATTAAATTCAATAAGTCAAATTATTTTTATAGCTTTTACTTTTTATTTTAATATTTTTTTTATAGCTTTTTTATTTTGCATTATAATCATTTAATATATTAATATTTTTTAGAATTAGAGCACTATTAAATAGTCTCTTTATAGTAATTTTTATTACTATTAATTTATCAACCTGGCACGAACCTTTCCAGGATTTGCGGCGACGAATGTTCGCCAGCTTTTATCCAAGATGCCTGTTTATGAGTCTGACTTGGCCTGAACTCTCCAAAATGAGACGAGATTCTATCACCTATCTTTTCTGCCAGGGAACGATAGCTTGTGAGCTTTCCCCCATATAAGGTGATTAGCAAGCCGCGGCCTGAAGCTTGCTCTCCGAGCGAAAATTCCCTCGAAGTAGAACTTATTGTCTTACTTTTTTCCATTGCAAGCCACCTTAAGCCTGCAAAGCTTGATACGATCTCACTTTTCTTGAATGGTTCGTTCAAATATCGATTACAGCGGCTCAAGAGGTAATCAATATCTTCATCTTGGGCTACTACCTGGTCGGGATCACCATCAAAAACTGATTCAGTGGTTCCAAGCAATGTATGACCCAGCCAAGGAAGAAGGAAAAAAATCCTACGGTCTTCAGGAGACTGCAGAAAGAGCCCTGCTTTTAGGCCTTTGTCTGGCAATATCAAATGAACACCTTTGTTTTTCAAACCATAAAATGCCGGCTCTATTGAACTTTTTTCCAAAAAATCGTTTGCCCAAGGACCCAGGCAATTGACCACGTAAAGAGCACTGATTTTCTTTATTTCAGACCCTTCCTCTTGAACTTCTACATCAAATCCATCCTTAGACTTTGAAACTTTGACGGCTCTACAATGCTCAGAAATACGCCCTCCAAGGGAGACTGCTGAGTTAGCCGCTCGCATTACTAGAGCCAGGTCATCGGTTTGTGCATCCCAAAACGAATAAAACTTTTTAAACTCACTTGGATTAAGAATGGGTGTTTTTTTTAATACTTCTTCTAGCTGAACAGTTGTATGTGGATTTACTTTTTCTTTACCTGCCAAACGATCATATAGACTCAAGCCAATCTTAACCATAAGGGAACCTTCACCCCCCTTATTTAATATTGGGAAAATTAGTTCTAGTGGATGTACCAAGTCAGGAACAAGATCCAATAAAAGTTTGCGTTCACGCAAAGATTCAGAAACTAGGCTATAATCACTTGCTCTTTTAAGGTAGCGTAATCCTCCATGGATTAGCTTAGTCGACCTAGAGCTAGTACCTTGAGCCAGGCTATTTTTCTCTAATAGAAAAATATCTTTGAGTCCCCGGCTTGCCAGATCATGAAGCAATCCTACTCCATGTATTCCACCACCTAGAATCAAGACACGCACACGCTTGGGAATTTCATGCCGATAATCCATCGTTCTTCTATTCTCCATGGCCATTTCTTATTACGTAGACGCTACGCCGACTTATGAAGTATAATAATTAAATAAAACAATCTATGTGGTTTTTTTTTTATAGGTGCTTCGGTGACGACAGCAGGTGGCCAGCATGGAAAACAAGGAGAGTCTAGGCAAGAGCGCTTTATTTCCCATGCACTCGTTGAAGTACGGAAGTATAAGTGGTTGCCATTTGGGATTCATAGTGGTGTCCTTTTAGACATTAGTCTACAAGGCTTCAAACTTGAATTCACAGGCGAATTTTCAGCAAAGCCAGGAGATATTTTCTGGCTCAATATCCCCCTAGCCCCACTGGGAATATATTCACCTTCTAGATTGGTATGCCAGACAGAAACAAGATGGTTTGATGAAAAGAAATTTCGCATCGGTGGGGTATTTACCGAGCTCGATAAAACTCAACGCCTAATCATTGACCAGATCATCGAAACACTACAAATGAAGGGTTATGGCGGGCTTTAGAGTCTGATCTTCATATCTTTTTTAGTTAAATATCCTGATCTTAGTAAATCCAAATAATCTGTTTCTTCTGCATATGAAATAAGAAAAGTAAGATCCTCGACGTGATGTGAATTGTGAGCATAAGATATTCCTTTTTGTTGCAAATAATTGAATATAGTATGAAATTTATTCAAACTATCTATTCCTTTAAAATCCACAAATAAGCTATAACCTACGACTCCTTTCGGATAAATAATTTTTTCTATATGAAATAAAATCTTCTGCCCAGATATTTCGGCAACTAAATTGTGGGAAGTTATTTGGTTTACAGCAATCGGCTTTATGCTTGCCAACGGAATTCTTCTAGGTATCCCTCGTTTTCCCAAAACTTCTGATCTTAGATACTTTTTGGTAACCGCTATTGGATGCTTGATTGAGTCAAGCATTTTGCAATCTTTTTCTTCGAGACTAAGTAGAGGTTTTTCACCAGCTAATATTTTCTTTAGAATATCGATGCTTTTAATCTGACAAATATAATCAAAACGGCTAAAAATTGAAGAGTTTTTTGGGTCTCTCAGCATACGGTTTATTTTTAAGTGGACTTTTGGTAAGCCTGCTTCGATAAATATGCGTAGCACTAAACCATGGTTTCGCAGGATCTGGCCCCTAACAGATTTATCTATAAAATAGTCAAAATAATAGTTCTTTGATGTTTTTTTATTGATGCTTGATGTTTCTAATTGTTTAGAAAGTTCAGACAATAATTGTTCGTAGGATTTTTTATTGATTCGAAGATCTATAAAATTATCATCTCTAAATTCTTCGTGACTTACGATCATTTCATTCATTTTATGAGATTTAAAATGGCAAGAGCACAAACAACCAAATAGAGTGAGCAAAAAAAATCTGAAGCCGTGGCTCATTAATATTCCTTTCTAAAAATTAAAACAGATTATTTATGAGAAATATCAACGCATTTTTGCCTGCAATTAAATTAAATTATGTTTAGCGACGATCACTTAAGTGGCATCGACATACCTTTGAAATACAGGCAATCTTGCATCAATGTTTGTTCAGGTAACTGCAGATTATCACAAACAACACTGTCTCTTATCCGAACATTTGGATCCATTGAGATGTTACCAGTTGTAATTGCGAATGGGCCAAGTAAACTATTACGACTGAGACTTAACCCATCTCCTATTAAAGATGGACTAAGATAATGATTATTTTCCTGATCCTTGAAATCTTTTACCACTAAACGATAAGTAGTATTCATAAATTCTTTTGCAAATCTAAAGACACTTAACTCATCGCGAGCCATCAAACCTTGATCACCACTTAACCTTAGCAAATAATCTCTATGAGCTTTCCAGTAATTTTTTGGAGTCCCAAGATCATACCAAAAGCATTTTTCAGAATAGGCTCCGATAACCTGACCCTCTTCAAGAGCAGTCTTGTAGTAAGAGATAATAGGTTTTTTTGATCCTTTTTTTATCTGATTTAGGAATTGATCGCCTAATACTTGCACGCATGCATAGCCATGCCCGGAGCATTCAGCATTCGGCCTGCCTCCTCCGATGCGGACAACTTTTCCATCTTGAACCCAAATTATCGCTTCACTATCTCCGTGAGGTTTGTCCAAAAGACCCATGCTTGCTGAAGCACCTATTGCCTCATGATGGGAGATTAATCGATTAAAGCTAAAATCGCTTATAATATCTCCATTTACTACGACAAGAGGTCTTCCTTTTCTAATTTTATGCATAGGAGCATAAGCACCACCCGTTCCCAAAATTTCGGTTTCTACAGAAGTATGGATAGCCAGAGGACGTGGATAAATATCAACTGCTTCTACAATTTGATCTGCTAAGTAATGAGCATTTACAATGTAGCGATCAAGGCCAAGTGTGACAAGCCTTTCAAGATTGAGATAGAGTAAGGGTACTCCCATAAATGGTATGAGAGGTTTTGGCACTAACTTGGTCATAGGTTGCAAACGAGAGCCAAAACCAGCCGCCAAGATGACACCTACATATTTGTTTAGATATTTAGAAGAAGAAGTCATGTAGATCCTTAGATTTATTGAATTTTTTCCAGCATGGCGCCGGACAAAAACGGCCAACGTTTATCAAAACTACCTGCAATGGTTTCAATTGCAGATTTACTATACTGTAAGTAATCTCCACGATTCATATCTAAGGTCAAAAATGCAAAACTACCAAGTGCTTTCAATTGCCTTTGTAACAACATAGCTTCTGAAGTTATGGTCAATTCTTGATTCAAAATCGGATCTACTGTCTTGGATAAAAAATATTTAGCTTCGTTAAGAAGGTTACGACGCAGTTCTAAACCTATAGGCACATAAGAATCAAAACAAAGAGAAACAAGATCATATGCGCAAGGCCCAAGCCTTGCATCCTGAAAATCGATGACAATCAATTCATCATCCCTAATCATGAGATTTCTCGAATGAAAATCTCTGTGTACAAAGAATTGAGGTCTATTAGCAAGAAAAGTGGAAAGTGTTTCTATATCAAATGTTAAGAGCTTCTTTTCTTGCCTATTAAAGTTCATCTTTAAATTTTTGACCAAGTATTTCTCAACAAAAAAATGAAGCTCTTGAGATAATTTTTCTTGATCAAATGAACGAGAGCACCAAACATCCTGTTTTGATTTCCTGATTTTGAGCATCTTTGCTATTAGAGCAAAAGCTTTTAAATATAACTCTTCTATTTTCTTAGTATCCGACGCTTTACTAAACCTTATAATTTCTTGCTCGAAAACATGATTATCACAATCTTCGATTACAATTTCACCAAAGTCAGAGAAAATATGATACAACTCCGGTACTCGAAGCCCAGCCTTACGCAATACATGTTGAACGTGAATCCAATCATATTCATGGCTTTGGAGAGCCTTGCGATCAAGATCGCCAAGTTGCATGAGAACCCAGCTTTTACCTACTTCACAGTCGGATAATCGAAAATAAGATCGATCCGACCCATCCCCTGCCAACCAGCTAACCTTCAAGTTAGGTGCTTTTGTTTTCAAACTTAGAATGTCTATGGGGGATCTAGTTTGTCGACTATCTTTAGATTCCATCATAAATTTCACTTATATTTTTAAGAATTGAATCTCTGGACCTTTTTCTAACTTGATCATACCGCTATCAGCACTAAAAAGTTCCCCATCCAGAGTATAAGGCATAGAATTTTCATGTTTTATTTGTAAACCAGATGAACGGAATCTTATTTTACCATACCCTTCCCTATACGGCTTAAATAAGAGCGTCTGAAAAAACTTACGGATCACTTCCTCAACCTTTAGGGTAATACATAAAACATTAAAACCTTCGTCTCCTTGAGAAACTTCTGGAAACATTTGAATTCCATGAGGAATTTTAGGGACACTTGAAACGAGAACAGAAAGAGACAAAACTCTAATATTTTCTTGATTAATAGGAGTTATAGAGACCATATCCCCCTTCACAATTTTGCGAAACAGTGACCCATTGACCAATGCTGAAACAGCAGCTTTAATAACCAAACTGGCAGAACCTAACGCACTAGTTTTATTTTTATAAAATTCATCCAGGAATCGAGCGCTTGTCCCATCAGCAAACAAAAACCCATAATCACTGCCAATTTTTATTGTATTTAGAGGAAAGACATTTTCTTCTTCCAGAAGCGAGTGCTGCTCAATTAAGCGAAACAAGTTTTCTTCAGGACTTCCTTTAATACCAAGATTATCTGCTAGCATATTCATAGTTCCTCCTCCCAAAAGTGCTATTTTTGGTAAGGGTTCTTCTTGATATGCATCAATAAATGCGGTAATTGTGCGACTGATAGTACCGTCTCCACCATTTATTGCCAAAATTTTTATTGCGCGGTGACGAAAATCTTGAGCCACTTTGCGTAGCTCATCCAGGTTATTGGTGACCTCTAAACGTCCCTTTTCACCAGCAATATAGCTCAGCAGGTGCTGTCGCCTCGGATTTCGTTTGTTTAATTTGGAGTGCGGATTTGCTATGATGCCTATTCCAGCCATGGTTCAGGCCCTTATGAGGATTAACAATTATTCAAGCTGGATTACTAATTTCTAGAAGGTGATAACTAGTGAGCAAATTACCAATACCAGCTGGATCCAAGTCTCCAGCTAACATATCACCACTACAGCTATATCTCCAGGAAATCGCTAAATACCCTTTGCTAGAGCCTGAAGAAGAATTAGAACTAGCTAAAAAGCACTATGAAAGTGACGATATACAAGCAGCTCACCGTTTAATTACATCTAACTTACGCTTAGTAGTTAAGATCGCAAATGATTTTAGAAAAGCTCAGGCTGGTTTGCTCGATTTGATTCAAGAAGGAAACTACGGTCTAATGCAAGCTGTAAAAAAGTTCAACCCTTACAAAGGGGTCAAGCTTTCCAGTTATTCAGCTTGGTGGATTCGTGCATATATTCTTAAGTACCTTTTGGATAATAAGAGTCAGGTCAAAATAGCAACAACTGCAGCTCAACGAAAACTTTTTTATAACCTGCAAAAAGAGACCGACAAACTACTATCAGAGTATGACACGGTTGATCCTAAGCTCATTGCAAAAAGCCTCGATGTACCAGAAAAAGATGTTATTGAAATGCAAAAGCGTCTTCAAGCACCGGATATGTCATTAGATGCTCCTATTAGCAACGACGAAGGTACACAAGGAACACGGGCGGACCTGATCCAAGATAAAAATTCCGTGAATATCGAGGAGTTGCTTTCAGATGCACAGGTAAAGTACATTTTTGCGCAGCATTTGGAAGAGTTTAAAGGAAATCTTAGTGGCAGGGACCTTGATATTTTTAATAGGCGTCTAGTGGCAGATAAACCAATGACATTGCAGGAAATTGGCGACGCTTATGGTATATCCCGCGAGAGAGCAAGACAAATTGAATCTAGAATTGTCAAGAAATTGAAAGAATTTGTTAAAGAAAAAGGGACGTTAGATATTTAGTCCCAACTTCCATCCAGAAGGCTCTCTCGAATAGCAGAAAGTTTTGTCAGGGTTCGCTTTTTTTCTTCCTGCTTTTTCTCTCGTTTATCCAATTGTTTAGAATGTTCTTCTATAGCCCCTTCATGAACTGGAAGCTCTTTAAGAAAACGACTCTTTTTTCGCTCTTCTTTTTGAAATCCACTTTGTCTTACAGCAGCAAACGACAAAAACAGCTCAGCTTTTGCCCGGGTTAAAGCTACATAAAAAAGCCGTCTTTCCTCAGAAATCTGCACATCCCCGGCTTCAACGCTATTTCTGTGCGGAAGGCTTCCTTCTTCCATGCCAGCAATGAAGATAGCAGGAAATTCCAAACCTTTAGAGGCATGGATCGTCATCAAAGAAATATGTACGGGGTTTTCTTCTTCTGTGTTAAATCTAAGCTCATCCCCTAAGGTAAGAATGTCTAATAATTTGTAACAGTCAACTTCACCCCGTTCCTCTTTTTGATCTCCGGCTGCTTTTTCCAACCATTTAGGTAAACTTTTTAAATTATTGACTTTATGCTTACGGCTAAGAACGTTCTTTGCACCCTGCTTACAATAGTCTAAGAGAGCACTCTTTTCTAGAATTGCATTTCCAAGTGCAGCACAATCGTTAGCGCTCTCTAAAGGCAGGCTGCCTAATTCCTCAATTAAAGCAACAAAACCTTTGATGGCTTTTTTACTGCCTGTTGAAATTTCATCGCACAAATCTCCCTTCATAACCTCAAATGGGGAGCAATCCCTTGATTTTGCTAGCTTTTCAACTTGCTCTTGAGTTTTTAAACCTATACCACGAGGAGGGGTATTAATTATTCTCCATAGAGACAAATGATCATCTGGATTGATCACAAGACGCAGATAAGCTAGAAAATCCTTTACTTCCTTTTTTTCAAAGAAGCTTTGTCCTCCAAAAGTCTTATAGAACAGGTTACATTCCCGCAATGCTAATTCAATTGCTTTAGCCTGGGCATTTGCACGATATAATATTGCAATATCACTTGGCTTATATCCCCTTCCTATCAAAGACAAACACTTTTCACTAATCCACCTAGCCTCTTCAGCAGGATCATCAAGACCTGCGATCACTAGAGGTTTATTTATGTCTGACTTGCTCCAAAGAGTTTTTTCTTTACGATGCAAATTATTCTTAATGACATGGTTAGCTGCAGTAAGTATTACATTTGAACAACGGTAATTTTGCTCTAGCTTGACCACCTTGGTCCCAGCAAAAGTCTTTTCAAAACGTTCAAGAGTCTCAAACATCGCTCCACGCCAGCTATAGATTGACTGGTCGTCGTCCCCGACTACGCAGATATTACCAGTACCCAAAGCAAGTTCTTCAAGGACAGAGAATTGAGCCGCATTTGTGTCTTGAAATTCATCAACCAACATATACTGATACATTGATTGAAGTTTCTTCTTGATCTTTTCATGAGTTCGCAACATTTTCACAACTTTGAAAATGCAGTCATCAAAATCAATTGCACGGTTCAACTCAAGCTGCCGCTCATAAACTGCATAGACTGCAGCCAAAAGCTCGGGATCACATTCTGCTTGCTTGGGTAGAATACCATTTGCAAGGTCTTGAGGGCTAATCAGTTCATTTTTACATTGTCCGATCTGTGCATGAAGCTGGTCAACTCGGTATAAACCTGTCCAAGACTTCTCCTCCAATGCCCTGCGAACAAGGTCTAGCTGGTCCGCAGTTCCAACAAGAGTAAACTTTGAAGGCAAACCCGCATATCGACCATAACTACGCAATAATTTTAAGCAAAAACTATGGAAGGTGCTTATATTGAGCGATTGAGCTCGTTTGTATCCAACCAAGCCTCCAATTCGTTCCTTCATTTCCGTAGCAGCCTTGTTGGTAAAGGTCATAGCAGCAATATGGCGCGGTAGGACACCTCGATCCATCATATGGGCAATTCGATAAGTAACCACACGTGTTTTTCCTGTTCCAGCTCCTGCAAGTATCATCATCGGGCCATTAAAGTTACTCGCAGCCTCATATTGCTCAGGATTTAATGTATTAATATCAATCATAAAATTACTATTTCTTATTTGAAAGCCACGGCCCAGCCAAGGATAAGCCAACCAGCTATTAAAGCAAGCCCACCTATTGGGGTTATTGCTCCGAACCACCTAATTCCTGAGGCCACTATTGTGTATAGTGAACCCGAAAACAAGAAAATACCGACGCAAAAGCAAATACCAGAAATATTCAAAGCCGGGTGATCCAATTTGCTAGCTACCAGCCCAAGCCCTAATAAAGCTAAAGCATGATACATTTGGTATCTAACCGCAAGATCATAGATCTGAAGATCCGCTTCTGAAACTCTGCCCTTTAAACCATGCGCCCCGAAAGCACCAAATGCTACTGCCAAAGCACCAAATAAACTACTCATCAATACCAATGTCGTCCAACGCATAAGTTTATCTCCTCTCAAAAACCAAATGCAACAGCACATGATTTTGCAAATTCATCGAATTACTACAAACAAAAATTTTTTAGGAATTGTTGGGGTAAGGAGTTATGGGAAGTGGAATAATCCCAAGTTTGCTAATCATTTAAGCTTTAATTTTCGCAAAATCAATTCATTCCTGTCTCTTAGCTTCTCAAGTTGTATTGTTGCCAAATCAAATTCATGAAGAAGCTTTTGTCGCTTATTTAAGTCCGTAAGCATTAATTTATCAAATCCACTAGCCACCACAGAAATTCCTGTCGAAATTCCTATAAAAGTAGCTATAATTGATACGAATCCCCTTACCACCTTGCTTTTAGTATATGAGTAAATTTTTCCGGAAACTCGCTTAGCACCTTTGAACCCAGAAATAGGAGCAGCGACCATTCCTCCCGCAGCACCAAAAGCAAATGGTGCTAACATATATGCAGCAGTACCATAAACATATGGTAAAGAAATACCTAAGACGATCAAAACCATTCCATACTTACGTTCTCTGTTCCAATAATCCTGAATTACATTGTTATCCTCAGAATCACTCTCATTTTTAACCTTTACCTCTGGGAAAGGTGGTCGTTCTGATTCAGTCTCTGTACTAGAAGTAGTCTGCTTTTTTTGTTTTTCTTCAATATATTTTGCTTTTGTTCCAAGATATGCATCCGACAAATATAAGCGTGCTATCGCAACATCATTCACTTGTAAAAAATAAGCTAGCATTTCATCGAGCTTCTCTTCCTCTGGATTTTTTGCCGGATTTGGTGAGTCCAGGTATTTTTTCGTCTTGATTTTCAGATCGGCAACTAGCTTTTCAGTATCCTGTGCAATTGCAAAATTTTCCATGATATATGTAGCAATTTCCGAAGGAAGCGATCTTTCCATACGTGCAAAAGTTCTGACAGTAGGTCCACATACAGTGGTGTCCAGTTCCAAACAGGCTTTAAGCTCAACTTTATAAGTACCTTTATCAAGCAATGGAACCAATATCTCTTTCCCGACCCCCTTGCCGTCAATGCACAACTTACTAGTATCTTGCTGGCATGCACTAAACAAAATATAGTCCCATGGAGCTTCATTAAAACCTAGCTCCACCACAGGCAAATGGTAATCGCCTAATTGGAAAGTCTTCGTACCAATGACAGTAAATTTCAGAGAACTCTTGTCTTTCTTCTTAGTTTCCAATTCAGGTAACTTAAGAGCTTCAACATTGCTTGAAGTTTCATTTGTTCTTGGTTTCTTTTTCTCTGTAAGCTGACAAGAACACAGGATCACTAAAAATAAAAAAATACTAGGTCGTATCAAGACGCCCTCCTGAAGCACATTGGTAGTGGAGTTGTGTCCTATATTTTACCGCGAATGAGATTTCAGTGGGAGTAAATCTTATTTTTTATCCGGATCATTTTTCTTGATATTGTTTGAGTGAGATCTCATTCTCACTTTTTGCTACTAAAACGGCAGCAAACGTGTCACCTGTGATATTGATGGTCGTGCACAGCATATCTATGATCCTATCAACAGCAGCCATAACACCAATTATTTTGAGTGGTACACCGACACAGGAAAGAACAACAGGCATAACGATTAGTCCCGCCGCAGGAACACCAGCACAACCAATCGCAGCGATGGTTGAAGTCAAAACTACTTGCAACATTTCTTTGAGGCCAAACTCGATTCCATAGATATTAGTTGCGAATACAGCCACAACCCCCATATAGGCAGATAATCCATTCATATTGAGAGTGGCTCCTAAGGGTAAGATAAAACTTACTATTCCCTTCGAAAGACCCAAACGTTCTTCTCCTACCTTCATATTGAGAGGAAGGGTTGCTGCACTGCTTGTGGTGCTAAAAGCTAAGGTCTGTACTGGAATCATTTTTTTAAAAAATGGAATGGGGTTCATACGACCAAGGACTAATAATCCACCTCCATAAATAAAAGTCACAATCGCCGCCATAGATACAAAGATAACAAAAACAACACTTAAGAGCGCTTTCAAAACGTCAATTCCTTGAGTTCCTGTCACTACTGCCATTAGTCCAAAAACCCCTATGGGAGCAATTTTCATTACAAGTTCAACTAGCTTGAAAACAACCGGCATTAGTCCGTTGAAAAACTCTTCTAACGGCCTGGAGTGCTTCCCTGTTAAATTAATAGCGATACCAATTAAGGATGCAAAAACGATTAATTGAATAATATTACCTTCTAAAAACGAAGTAAATACATTGGATGGGACCATCCCTACTAGGGTCTCAATAAAATTCATGGGCTTGGTAATGATTGTCTCTTGGTCTGAAACGCTAAGAGCTTGTATTTTTAAACCTTTACCTGGTGAAAAAACTTGTGTTGAGATAAATAGAGCCATTGATGTTGCACCAGCCATAGTCAAGAAGTAAACGGACAGTGTTTTAATAGCTATGCGACCCATTTTTATCGGATCTTTCATAGAAATTACTCCGCAAACCATCGAGACAAAAACCACTGGAATCACTGTCATACTGACAGCTTTAATAAAAAGGTCCCCCAAAAACTTAAGATGAATTGCCTTTTCACCCAAGACAAAACCAAAAAAAATTCCGAGGAATAGAGCAATAAAAACCCTTGTGGTTGGATTTATCTTAGCTCTTTTAGACAGAGCCGAAGGTTCTTGCTGAAAATGACTTATCATAAAAACTTTCTATCAATTGGAAGAAGCTCATTGACTTGCGGTCAAAACGCAGAATGCTACACGATGCCTAGGAAAAAGGCTGTAGATAAATCTTAATTATCTTAAATATTTGACTTTTAAGGAGTTCAATAAGTATGGTAGGTCTAATCTTCCTTGATGTAGCTCTCGTAACCGCCTGAATTCAACAAACTTTTAGCTTTTTCACTTAATTGAACCTTGATCAACCAGCCTTTATCGTAGGGAGACTCCTGAATTTCTTCGGGATTATTAGCAACGAGTTTATTGACTTCAATTACCTTTGCCTCTCCAGGCATATATAAATCAGAAACTGTTTTTGTAGACTCAATAGTTCCAAAAGAATCTCCTTCATGAAACTCCTCACCTACATCAGGCAAATCTACATGTACAATGTCGCCTAATTGCTCAATAGCATAAGCTGTCACCCCTACGGTTACAGTCCCTGATTCACCCGACACCCACTCGTGGTCTTTGGTATAAAATAAGTTCTCAGGATACTCCATATATTCCTCCTTACATGTCTTTCAATCTTTTGTTTTTGCTTTGTAGAAAGGCTTTTTTACAAGCTTTGCTTTCTTTAACTTTCCGCGAACATCAACCTCTATCACATCACCGACTTTAACTTTGCCAGCACTAACAAGCGCAAAACCCCCACTTCCCCCAACACTAGGGAGAACGGAACCACTTGTAACAATTCCAAGTTCATCTTCTCCTTTGAGAACACGCATGCCTTTCCTTGGTACCCCCTGGTCTTCAAATAGGAAAGAACATAATTTCCTCGGAACACCAGCTGCCTTTTGTTTTGCTATTGCTTCTTTTCCACAAAAACCAGAGCTCTCAAGCTTTGTGGCCCATGCTATACCAGCCTCCAAAGGAGTAACACTTTCATCCATATCATTGCCATATAAGAGATAGCAAGCCTCAAGACGCAAGGTATCTCTAGCTCCCAAGCCGATTGGCTTTACTTCTGTTTGAGGTTCGGTAGCAAGTAAAGCTTGCCAACAAGCCTCTGCTGCACTATTGGGGATGTATATCTCATAACCTTTTTCTCCTGTATATCCAGTTCTAGCTAGCTTGCATGTAGTATTGCCAAAGGAAATATCCATGATTTGAGTGTAAGGCAGACCTAAAACCCGCTCTTGATCCTGTGCATTTACAATGCTCATAATGGCTGCTTGGCTATTAGGACCTTGAACTGCAATTTGACTCCAGCTAGAAGATACGTTCTCTAACTCAACCCCATCAAAATCCGATAAAGAGTGTTGGAACCATTCAAAGTCCTTGCTGATATTCGCTGCATTAACGCATATAAAGAACTCTTGCTCTTCGGTCCTGTATAGAATTAAGTCATCTATCATCCCACCTTGATGATTACATATGGCTGAATATTGCCCATGGCCAACCTCTAGGCGGTTTACATCATTAATAGTTAAGAACTGTAAGAATGCCTGAGCATCAGGTCCCCGGACCCAAAACTCCCCCATATGGCTTACATCAAAAATACCCAGTTTTGATCGCACATGGTGGTGCTCAGCAAGCACACTCTGGTAAGAAATTGGCATTTTCCAGCCGCTAAAATCGACTAGCTTAGCCTGTAAGCGTACATGTTGTTCGTATAACGCCGTTTTCTTCAAATCATCACCTATAAAAGCAAAAGCGACTTCAATTAACGATCGGAAAATATTTATATACCAATGGACCTTCCTTACCACAATCAATCTATATTTTCACGCTTTGTCAGGAGCTTTGGCATTTGTTAAACTCTTGCTGCTATGAAAATTAGAGGAAACCTCATGTGCCAATCTGTGCAAAACAGAATTTCATCTCGCACAAACTTTTAAAACACCTTAACCCAAACGTAGTAAAGCATACTTTATGGACTCAAGAAACCTCGACCTAAGCGCAATTTTTATCACCTTAAATGAAGAAAAACGGATTTCCAAAGCCATTGCTAGCTTGCCAAAAGGCTGTGAAATTATTGTGCTAGACTCAGGAAGTACCGACAAAACTATTGAAGTTGCTAAAAAAGCTGGCGCCAAGGTTAGTACCAGAGTTTTTGATAATTACGCTTCTCAAAAGAATGCCGCATTATCTCTAGCTTCTCGCAAATGGGTATTGTCTATAGATGCTGACGAGATTTTAAGCCTCGAACTTAGTGAAGAAATCACCAAGCTCATCCAATCCTCTCATCAACAGGTTCATAATGCTTACAGAATAAAGCGCCAGCTCATATTCATGGAAAGGATTTTAAAATTTGGAAAAAGCTCTGATAAACCTTTAAGACTCTTTATCAATGGAGAAGCCACATTTACCAAAGCAATCCACGAACAGCTTAAAGTAGAGGGAAAACTCGGAAACCTTGCGGGTTGTTTATTTCACTATAGTTATGAAAATATCTCCGATTACTTTGATCGCTTCAATAAATATACAAGTAAAATTGCAAGCAACCATTTTGATCATGGCAGAACCATAAATTTTTTTCATGTACTTCGTCCCTGGACTGAGTTTTTATACCGTTATTTTTTTAGACTCGGATTTCTTGACGGATACCCAGGATATTGCTATGCCCTTTTGAGCAGCCTCTATGCGTTTGTGAAATATGCAAAACTAAAAGAGCTATATCACTTAAGGAAGTAGACGGCAGTGAAAGCAAAAAAAATATGGCATCTAATTTCGAACCGTTGGTATAGTGCAATTACAGCTTATGCAATCAATGCTACAAAAGCACTTGAGATTCACGGTCATCAGTGTGTGTTTTCTCCTCTCAAAAACTCTCCGGGAGAAAAAAAAGCTATTGCACAAAACTTAAAAACACTCAGTTTTTCAAGCTTTAAATATGCACAATTGTTTAATTTTTTATACCATTTCAAGTCCATTAAACCCGATGTGATCATAGTCTATGGCGGCCCTGAGGAATTTTTGTGCAAGTTTCTACCTAAAAAGAAAAATCTAATGATTTTTAGGTTTCAAGGAGATGCGATTAAATCCAGATCTTTAAATTTTCCATGGATATTTTACTTCTCTCATAGACACATAGATTTACTTTTAAGCCCCAGCAATAGAATTAGTAAAACCTTTGAGCATTTTAAGAAGATTCCAAAAGTACTCACGCTTAACCTGGGCATAGACACCAAGCTATTTAAACCTCACCCAGCAGCTGATCCTTTTGAAAGGAGCAAAAGACCAGTAATCTTAATATTTGGACGTCTTGATCCCATAAAAGGTCACATTGAATTTATTAAGCTATTTAGGCAGCTCTTAAAAATGTGGGATCCTGCAATGATAATGCATCAGCTTTTACCCCGTCTAAAAATTGTAGGCTTACCTGCCAATACCAGCAAAGATCAACTTGAACGGGAAGTAAAACTCAATGAACTACGGCTAGGGGAAGATGTTATCATCAACTGCAACAAAATTGATGACCCAACACTTCTTCTAAGCAATGCAAGCTTAGGAGCAATACCAAGCCTAGGTTCAGAAGAAATCTGCAGGGTCGCTCAAGAGTTTCTTCTCTGCGGTACCCCGATCTTTGTATCGGGAGTTGGGGCTTTAAATGAAGTTCTTTTTATGGGGGCAGGAGAAAGCTATAAAGGGAAGTCTAGCCCTGAAGTTGTGTTGCAGCTCAAAAATCTATTAGAAAAGAGCATAAGCGAAACCAATATAGCTAGAGACCTGCGTGCATCTCTTGCCAAGAGCTTTTTCTCATTGCACTCGATGGGAAGTAAATTGGGCGAAGCAATATTCACATTACCCCAATAAGTCTTTAACAAATTCTCTTTCGCCCACAAGTTCATCGGCAGTTGCTTTAAGCTTTGCTTGAGCATTAGCGCTCAAGTTGAAATCTGAAGCAATCTCATATTTACCATTTCCTAGAGATTTTATAGGAAAAGAAAACATCAGACCCTGGGGAATGTCATATAATTTTCCATCACTAGGAACTGCCGCTGAAAAGTACTCGCCAGGTTTCGAGGGAGTCGAAAAACGCTTAATATGGTCTATGCAAGCTGAAGCTGCCGATGCTGCAGAAGACTTTCCTCTCGCGGCAATAATTGCTGCTCCTCGCTTTTGCACACAAGGTATGAAGTCAGACTCAAACCAATTTTGATCTTTAATTACTTCTGGTGCTAACTTTCCATCTATACTGACATTTTCATAGTCCGGATACATAGTCGTAGAGTGGTTGCCCCATACGATCATATTCTTGATATTTTCAACCCCCGTGTCTGCTTTTTTTGCCAACTGTGCTTTGGCTCTATTTTCATCCAGAGCAGTCATTGCGGAAAACTGCGTTGGAGGTATCTCACGACAATTATGCTGAGCAATTAAAGCATTAGTATTGCAAGGATTTCCGACCACTACCACCCTAACATTTGCAGCCGCGCCATTAAGAGCTTGGCCTTGGCCGACAAAAATAGGTCCATTTGCCTTAATTAGATCACTGCGCTCCATCCCTGGCCCTCTTGGCTTAGAACCTACTAGGAGTGCCCAATTGACTCCTTTGAACCCATCCTTAGGATTATCATAGCAGTTCACACTTGCTAGAGTTTCAAAACCACAGTCATCCAATTCCATTGCAGTACCTTCAGCTGCTTTAATCGCCTGAGGAAGTTCCAATAAATGCAAATGGACCTTCTTGTCATGGCCAAACACCTCACCAGATGCCAGCCTAAACAGCATGCTATATCCTATTTGTCCAGCTGCCCCAGTAATAGCTACATGTAAAGATTCCATAAAACCTCTCTCCTTTTTTTTGAGGTCACTGATTTGTCCGAATTTTGCTTAGGAGCAAGCATCGCGCCTAAGACTACGCCTACTATAACCAATTATTTATAACTGAAAAATCATTCACGGGTCTTTTCAACAAAAATATAGGCTTTTGATACTATGCTCCATCAGGATAAATAACACATGTATTCTTTTCGTAGAGAATCTACAATTCCTTATTAGAACCTTTGATAGAATGTATGTTTAAATTGTTAAGAAGAATTAAGTCGGATATTAGATTGTATGCAGAAGCGAGCCGTTTATGTTATAGAAAATTACTCAGCATGTCCATAGGTGCTTAGACCAAGGAAATGTTTATGCCACAGGCAAACCTAAAACCCGAAACATTGCGGATTGTCTCTACAGAGGATGGACTCCATCTGAAAGACAGTATCCTGTGGCTTGACGCGTACTCAACAGGCCAACTCTCTTTTCTTTCAGTTGCCAGAGAAAGTATTAAGAATCTGCTTCCTCAGGTCATAGCCACCGAAGAAACCGTAAAGGTACTGGAAGCTTTCCGTAAAAAGCCAAATGCCTTGGTGTGTCAATACAATCGACCATTTTCAATTGGTCAGCTGAAAATGGAGCTTCTCCCATCTGGACATTCATTTGGTGGTGCACTCCTCTACTTGGAAACAAGTCACCAGTCACTTCTTTATGCTCCGAGCCTGCAAACCCTTAAAATACCGACCCACCGACAACTCCAGCTAAGAAAAGCTAAAACGTTAATACTTCAAGCTCATACTCCAGACCCTTTGCAAAGTCCTTCAAAAACTCGCAATAGGGAAAAAGAAGCGTTCTTGGACCAAATCATTTCTTATACAAAAAATGGTAAATGGCCCCTAATTTTTTGCAAAGCACTTCCAACTGCTCAAGAAATAACCAAATGGCTATGCGAACATGACATTCCCTTGGCAGTTCATCATCAAATTTACAAAGTAAACAAAATATATGAATCATATGGATCAGAATTAGGAAATTACTCGCAGTTTTCGCAACGCCGTTCTAAGAACAAGGTTGTGCTTTTCCCATACTACCCGTCAAAGAAGGGTAAGCTACCCAGCTCCTCAGATCGTCCATTCTTAGTAATAAAGAATGATTTGGAACCACTGCCTAGCTCAATTATTCAGGATCGTATCGGTGGATGCTTCAATTTAAATGCTTCAAGTTATGGGGCTGATTTTAATGAAGTTATAGAGAAAGTTAAGCCAAAAGAAATTTATTTTTTTGGTCCATATTCCAAGCAATACTGCGACTCATTTAAGAAAAACTCTAACTGTACCGTCAAAGCACTCTTTTCAAATGATCAACCTCCATTATTTTAATGAGCCGAGGCTTTAATTCGTTGTTCAATCTCGATTAACCATTGTTTATATAGCCTAAAGATGTGCCACCTCATCCCCACTTCCCACTGATCGATGATGGAAACCATTTCACGAAAAGACCGGCAGCGTAATAAGCTATATCCTATTTTAGACACCTGCTTCTGATCGATAACTGCAGCCTTTCGACTATCAAAATTTTCAAATAAGCTTAGGTCACTAGGCGAGAACAGGATATGATGACCATGTATCCCTTCATAATAGATAACTTGCCAAAGTGGCGGAATTTCGATCGCCATGTGCTTTTGCCATTGCTCTGTCACTGAAAATAAACTCATGAACATGTTCCTCTAATGTAGTTCAAAGAATTTCAAAGAAATAGATTTTCTCAGACATCAGCAAGAAATGGACCAGATGCAGAAGCATGTTAAGTAGTTGATATTATTAAACTGTAAAGTGCTTAAACTGACTTTTTTATGATCAGTTGTCTAAGGAATCGAGATGAGCAAGCTGTGGTATAATGACAGAGATCCCAATAGCACCACTTTCGGAGACCACTTCGCAATTGAAGTATATTCGGCTACTTACCGTCATTTTGATTCTATATTACTATTCGTGCCTATTTTCATTCTCACCACATGCCCCTTCACCATTTTCTATATCAATTCCGGAGGCTGTAGTTGAGAGTCACTCGGGTAAGTGGGGCACCATGGTTGCCGGAATTGCAGTTTACTATTTGGGGATATCAGCATATATATTTCCTTTAATTACAGGATGTTGCTTGTTTTTAAAATCCTTTAAAATTTCCCCAAGAATTATTTTCCCTAAGTTCCTGACATCTATGTTGCTTTTCATAGCAGCAATTAGCCAAACCCTTGAAATAACAATGCCTATCGTCTTTTCAAATCATTACCCAATCTCTACTGCGGGGTCCTTTGGTTCTAACTTAAATCTTTGGACAGAATACTATTTTGGTAGTTTCGGCAGCATTGGTTTCATTGCTTTTAGCAGCGCCCTTGCTCTCGTGATTTTGTTCTCGAACCGAGAACCAAAATTTTTAAAGACATTTTCTTTGTGGGTACGCAAGCATAAAGAAAAGGAGCCATCAGCCAATGAAATTTAAACTAGTTAAGTCCATGGAACTAAGCTTGGTAGCAATGCTTTTACAGGCTTGTGTACCGCAATTTATCCCACCAGGTCAAAGTCATTTTCAAGAAAGAAATGAATTGGAAGTTGTAGACGAAAGCAAAAAAGCGAAAAAGAACTTCAATCAGTCTACAATATATCCCATTGATTCTCAGACTTTTAGCATCTTGATTCCAAGTGAGGATGTTTGGAATGCTGCAATAAATGTCCTGATGAGAAACTACAACCTCACCATAATAGATAGACAGAACGGAGTTATCACAACGGAATGGGACAGCTTTTATCTCGACAAGCAAGTATTCAGGAACAAAGTTTCGCTTAGGATCACGCCTTTTAATTATAGACAAAGCAAATTAATGATTATTAACAATATCGAAACTCTCCAGGAGCACTCAAGTACTGGGACTGCAAGCTTTGGAGCCGTTTGGGTTCCAAGCCAGGATGTAGCTGGAGAATCTGCTCGCATCATAAAGGGCATTGCCGCACTACTAAGACAACCTCCTCCTGTGATACCTCCTGATATGCTTTCCCAAGTAACTAAAGCTAACTAGACCACATAATTTAATTAATTCAGACTATTACAAAAAGGCGTCTTTAGACCCTCTTGCATATGCCTCAGGTGAACTTACATTCTGCTCTGTGCCAGGTTTTTTAAATAGTAAAACAAACTCAGTGAGGTAGACGATATGATAAAGAGATTTGGCTTATTTGCCCTAGTGAATATAGCTATCATGCTAACTATTAGTTTGGTTATCAGGCTCTTAGGGCTCGAACAGTACTTATATGGTTATGGGGTCGGGTATGAAGGAGTCTTACTTTGGTCTCTAATCTGGGGCATGGGAGGTGCCTTCATTTCCCTTATGCTTTCTAAGACTCTTGCAATCCGCGGTATGGGGCTCAAGGTAATCGAGCCAAATACTCTGGATAACCTTGAACGTGGTCTAGTTTCCACAGTACACAACTTAGCACGAGGTGCTCAATTACCATCGATGCCATCTGTAGCGGTATATGACAGCCCTGAAATCAACGCTTTTGCAACCGGCCCATCAAAAAGTAACTCTTTAGTAGCAGTATCAACAGGCCTATTACGCAATATGAATGAAAAAGAAGTCAACGCGGTTCTAGCTCATGAGGTTTCACATATAGCTAATGGCGATATGGTAACCATGACACTGATCCAAGGTGTTATCAATGCCTTTGTCCTGTTTTTTTCCAGAATTATCGGCCGAATAATAGCCTCAAGCATGAGAGACGACGGTCGAGGTCCTTCATTTATGCTAGAGTTTATGATTCAAATGGCATTGCAGGTTGTATTTGGTTTGCTGGGAGCAATTGTTGTTAATTGGTTCTCAAGGCAAAGAGAGTTCCGAGCCGACTCCGGTGCTGGCTCTCTGGTTGGGAAGCAAGATATGATTGCAGCCTTAGAGCGCTTGAAACAAAACTCAGGTCTGCCCGATAATGCTGTAAAAGATCAGCCAGCCTTTGCTAGCTTGAAAATATCAGGGCGCGGAGCTTTTGCAACACTCTTTAGTACCCACCCTCCTCTTGATGAAAGAATAAAGAAGCTTAAGGAAGTCATCTGATTATCTGCTATCAGACCTTTCTTTCTCCGCCGAGCCAAGACATGAAGAAAAGGCTTTATTTTTTAAGAAACCTTGAATAGTGTGTCGCAATACATAACTTCTGTAGCAGCAGAAGTCGGTGTGCTAAGGAGAGATGGCCGAGTGGCTGAAGGCGGCGGTCTTGAAAACCGTTGTAGGGCAACTTACCGGGGGTTCGAATCCCTCTCTCTCCGCCACCATTCAAACAAGCCTGGATCCGGAGAGTTGGCTGAGTGGCCGAAAGCACCACCTTGCTAAGGTGGCGAGTGGGTAACTGCTCCCAGGGTTCGAATCCCTGACTCTCCGCCATTCCAAGTCTTCTAGATTAAAAAAACTCCACTACGAAATATGCTTCCTCGATCTTTAGCTCACTCATATCTGCAATAAAAATTATTTATTCTAATCAGTCGATCTTTTTGAAAGCGCGACTTTTTTTTTCTTGCTCATTTTCGTCAGATTGGGTAAACATTGCTTTCTTAATTGTGCACCCGTAGCTCAGCTGGATAGAGTATCTGACTACGAATCAGAAGGCCGGGCGTTCGAATCGCTCCGGGTGCGCCATTCATTTTTTCTACCTCTGTAAAATCAACGAATTAGCTGAAGTTAAACTAGGGACCATAAACTAACGTTTTAGCTTTATCGTTTCATTGACTTAGCTCATACATCGCAGCTTCCGATACTAACCGACAACCTATTTGTTGATAAATAGAATTCGACCTTGGATTAGCAAGGCCCGTAAACAAAAAACAGAATTTCAAACCCTCGCAGAGAAACTTCTGGCTAGGCGTCTAGACCCCAGACGATCCGTGTCCACGTAAATCGTCTGGGGATTTGTACACTCTTAGCGTTTATCGCGACGAGTGAAAACTGCCGAATCTCGACAAATCATTAACCTAGCTCCGGTTGTGGCTAAAGTATTAAGCAAATTACGGGATGAACGGCTAACTAGGGCCGTCGTGTTCCCAACGCAGCCAGGAAAACGTCTTCGTGACAATACTGTTCGAGACAATTTCAAAGCAGCGTTCAACGGGTGCTGTTTACAGTAGTCCGGTAGCCATATCGCTCGGCACAGGTTCGCAACGTTATCGCTGATTGCCAGTGGTGATATTGCGGCGGTTCAAGCGACTCTCAGGCACACAAATGTGAGGTATACGCAAAAGTAAGCAAAAATTGTCTCGATGCAGGCAAAAGA
>JBGCDR010000050.1:0-30613 GCA_045105515.1 Oligoflexales bacterium | reverse complement strand
TTTCCTTATAACATAACTATAAGACTCTTTACATGTTGCGCGCATGGGCACCCCCAAGATCTTTTGATTTTCCGACAATTATAGCCTTTTTAGAGAAACTGGGGAAATTCGCTAAAGATTATAGTGCTCTAAGCCTTACATATAAAGGCGGCGGTGTGTTTCCAATCAGGCACTAATTACGTTTCCAGCTACATTTTTGCGATCCACGTGCTTTTCGATGTAACCTTTTTCAAGAAGTAAGCTAGTACATCTTTGAACTGTTCTTGCAGAGTAATGAAACTGACGAGCTATCTCTCTGTTGGTCATGGTGACTTTTTTAAGTGTGCCATCATCCCAATTTCGAGTGTCTTTAGCTATCATTAGAAAGATTGATTGAACGGATCCTTTGAGAGGTAGCCATGAAAGGTGTTTTTCGATCTTCCTAGAGCCCTTTGCGGGGACTAGTAATATATCGTCTTGAATCTTGTCTTTTGTGCTCATTTTTGGCATTATGATGCTATCCTCTTTCTATGAAAGTGGTTTGAGTTCTAAGAGGTGTTCGAGTCGTCGAAAACTTTGCACCTCTTAGGCTGTCTTATGTTTCTGAGAACAATCCTCCTAAATTTAGGCAATACAGATCCATCTCGGATAAGGTTCCGACGAATGGCGTACTGTTAAAATTACAGGTCTAAAATGCTAGCCTGTCTGTATTTTCGATGTATTTGGGGTTTTAATCTTTATACGAAGAGAATTGAATTCTATAATAGCCACTAGGCACTCCTCTGGTGATGCAGGGGTTTGTTAAGAGCTTTGTAGTTGTTCCAGCAACTTCAAGGCTCGCTATAATCTTCCAACTAAATTAATCATATGCACAAATTTTTTTTCTTGCAAGTCGGCTAGCTTAGGACCAAGTAATCTGAGCATCGTTTTGTTAGTTTAAATTTTAATAAATAATATAATTAACTTAAATTAATCCAGATTGTTGTGACTAAAAAATCCGGACCTGATTTCGGGCATGTTGTGATGTTTTTGGGGTCAAAATCGGGGTATTTTTAGGGATATCGCGGGAAATATATGTACTTGTATGTGATTGATATTATGAATATATGTAGTGATTATTGTTGTTTATAAAATGAGGTGGCGCACCCTGAGAGATTCGAACTCCCGACCCTCAGGTTCGAAGCCTGATGCTCTATCCAGCTGAGCTAAGGGTGCGAATCGTATAAACGACAGAAACTGTAATACTGAAGCTTATTGCGAAAAGCAAGGCTCAATTGTTTTTTACATTTGGCAGGATTAGATTAAGTCTTGCCCATAATTTTTTCTACATCAGCATCTATTTGATCTGCCAACTGTTGCAAGTAATTTAGGAGCGGAGGCCTTTTAAGAGGCAGTGGCTTTTTATTTTGGTCTTGTTCTTGGTCTGAACGAGACTTAACTGGTTTTCTGGGCTCGTTATAACGGGTCATGGCTCAGCCTTATTCACGGGAAATAATACGTACCTTCAAAATTGAACTGGTAATTAAAGTTTAAACCTGAGTAAGGTTTCGTCAATGCAAAAAACACCGCCCCCAGTCCCACAAAGGGCCAAAGACAGTGTTTTTTCAAAGGAGCATACAAATAATATTCGGTCGGGTCTGTTTACTTGTTACCCTTGGCCTGAGCTTCTTTGAATTTAGAAATAAGCTGTTCTTGAATGGATGCTGGAACAGGACGATATTTGCAGAATTCCATTGAGAAACCAGCTTTGCCCTGAGTCATGGAACGTAGTTCAGTTGAGTAGCCGAACATCTCAGCAAGAGGAACTTCACAGTTGATGATGGTGAAGTCTTCCCGCATATCACTTCCAGTTAAGAACCCACGGCGTGAAGATAAATCACCCTGTACAGTTCCTTGAAACTCTGTGGGGGTTTCAACTTCAACGGACATGATCGGCTCTAAAATAACAGGCTTAGAGTTTAAAAAAGCCTGCTTAAAGGCTTGGCGAGAGGCTAGTTTGAAAGCCATTTCAGAAGAGTCAACCGGGTGATAAGTACCTTCATCGAGGTTGATTTCTACTTTAATAACCTGGAACCCTGCAAGAGGTCCTTTTGTCATAGACTCTTTAAAGCCTTTTTCGCAACCTGGGATGTATTCTTTGGGAATGGTTCCGCCCACAACGTTGCTTTTAAACATGAAATTTTCTTCAGCTTCTTCACCTAGTGGAGCAAGGCTACCGACAACGTGACCGTACTGACCAGAACCACCAGTTTGCTTTTTGTGTTTGTAGTCGAAAGCAGCCTGCAAGGTAGGAGCTTCACGATAGTTTACTTTCGGCTGGCCGACTGCAACGTTTGCTTTGTATTCTCGCTGAATTCGTTGCACGTAAATTTCAAGGTGGAGTTCACCCATGCCTTTGATGATGGTCTCGTTGGACTCTTCATCGACACTTACTTTAAAAGTAGGGTCTTCTTTCATAAAGCGGTTGAGAGCTTTGGAAACCTTAACCAAGTCTTCTTGCTTCTCTGCTTTAAGTGCAAGTTCGATTACCGGGTCAGGAACGTGCATACTTTCTAGGGTTACGTTTAGGTTTTCGTCACAATAAGTATCACCAGATGCACAATCAACACCAATCATCGCAATGATATCACCTGCTTCAGCAAAGTCGATATCTTTACGGTCGTTGGAGAACATCCTTACAATCCTGCCGATCCGTTGTTTTTTACGTAGGCGTGGGTTGTAGAAAGATTCACCTTTTTTCATGGTTCCTTGGTAAATCCGGGTGTAGGTAAGCTGCCCGTATGTTTCCTCAGTGATCTTAAAGGCCATTGCTACGAGAGGTTTGGTCTTGTCTGGAACGATCTCGATTTTAGCGTCTTTTTCGCTCGCATGCTCATCGTTAACTTTATCATTGTCAATTGCTTCATATGTACGATCAAGAGGACTTGGTAGGTATCGTTGGACTGCGTTCAACAGCAACTGCACACCCTTGTTTTTGAAGGCCGAGCCCATAAATACTGGGGTGATCTGCCTTGCAATCACAGCTTCCCGTAAAACTTTGTGGAACAAGTCATCAGGAACTTCTTTTTCTTCGAGCATAAGCTCAGTCATTTCGTCAGAGAACATGGAAACAGCATCGTACATCTCAGCACGAAGCTCTTCAGCTTTCTCAAGTTCATCTGCTGGTATCTCTTCTTCGCGAATTTGCTCTCCATGAGAGCCATCGAAGTAGTAAGCTTTCATCGTAAGAAGGTTAACTACACCTTCGAATTGATCTTCATGCCCAATTTGCATCTGCATTGGAACTGCATTATGACCAAGCTTTTCTTTCAATTGTCCAATGACATTCATAGCATCCGCGCCTGCGCGGTCAAGCTTGTTGATGAATGCCATACATGGAACCTTGTATCGTTTCATCTGGCGGTCTACAGTGATAGATTGGGACTGAACTCCAGAAGCACCGCATAATACTAATATTGCACCATCAAGAACCCTAAGTGATCTCTCTACTTCTACGGTAAAGTCAACGTGACCTGGGGTGTCAATGATCTGGATAAGGGTTTCATCCCAGTGTACGGTTACAGCTGCGGAGGTGATCGTAATGCCACGCTCTTTCTCTAGCTCCATGTGGTCCATTTTGGCACCATCACCGTCACCTCTAACCTCCTGAATTTTATGGATCATTCCACAATAGAATAGAATCCTCTCAGTGAGGGTTGTCTTACCAGAATCGATATGTGCAGAAATACCGATATTACGAAAATTTTCTAATTCATACTTTTTTGCCATTTGTTTTAACCCTAGGATTGAAACCTGTATTTATGTCGGGAAAGACCACAATAACGCGTATCAGGTTGATATCATGAACTAGCAAAAGTGCAAGCCTTAAACATTGGCTAAATGGCCAATCAATGATTATTTGTAGCACCTAAGAGAGGTTTCTTTTTTTATGCCAGCAATGTCAAGGGATTAAATTTATTTAAAAAAAAACGATTAATGGTAGGTTTTTACAGTCCCTTATTTGCTTTATGGTGCTCGATAAGAAAATTTGCTCGTCTATTATTTTTGAAAATTATCTAAAATTTTTTTAAAGCTTTACGAAAAGATTAGGGAAAGATCTGCAAGCTTATGGAGTTTTTGTGACAAACCCTTTTCCTCCCGCAACTGATGGTGTCGAAATTAACCTCTCTAATGATATAGGGCAGGGAGGGAATTGGGCCGATAACGCCCAAACTTCGTTAACTAATAGTCATGATACTGCCTCGGGCTTCAAAAGCATGGACTATGTCCCAGGGCATGGAGGCGGAGACTTCGGGGCTCCAGGGGATGTAGGAGTACCAGGTGTTGATACTCCACATGATGGCTTTGGAGGGGAAGGTCAGCTGAGTCCAGAAGATGGATCTGATATTGCTGATGTGCTCAAAAAGGTTATTAGTTTTGTGATTCTTCTAGGGGTCATTGTAGCCTTAGGTTACATAGGATTGAGTTTCCTTGATGGAGAAGGTGTGTCTATTCAAGATCTTATAAATAATGTCCAAGGAATCGAAGAACCAGATTTAGACAGCTTTCCGACGTCTCCACCCAAACGTCAACCTACAAGAGCTAAGCCTGCTAAACCTAAGAATTTTCCAGGAGGCGATAAAATAGCTGATGAGGGCATCGATGCTCCTGGCAATACATTCTTACCTCCAGTACCGGTAAATCCTCAGGCGCTAGAGGAAGTGAAGGTCCCGAAAAGCCCAAGGAAAGTAGAAATTAGCGTATACAGCTATATACCCAACTCTCTACCTGAGATCGAGCCAATGTCAAGAATTTGGAGTGCCCAAGAAGAGCAGGTTTGGCGAGTAGGGATTACAAACAGATACCCCTGGCAGCGATACAAGACTGTTCTAGAAGTCAAGAGTAGTCGTTTAGTACAAAGTCGTGTCATATTGTGGGATGCTCTCGATGACACAATGTTTTGGACCAGAATGCGTGCTGTGATGGCTCTTGCGGAGTTTGGAGTGCCTGTTAAAAAACTAAATGTCGACAAGGCTCTGGGAGATGCTAGACCAAGCCTGGTAGCAAATTTTGTGAAACGCTTTATTGTAAATAGTTCTCCTGGTGAGCGATATGTACTCAAGCATGCTATTAAAATGATCAATCCAGCTGCTAGGGTGTTTATTTTGAAAGCTTTTAAAAGAGCTGGATTCCAAAAAGAGTCCTTAGACTATTATCCAGTTGCTGCACTTGAAGATCCGGATATGCGCGTTCGAACTTATGCTCGGAGTATTGTAAATACTTGGGGTGGTCAAAGGCTTAAAAACCTGCAAACTGAATTAGAAGCTTTCAAAGCAAATCCTGCATTTAGAGAAGAAGAGCTTAAAGTCATCGAACAGGAGGAGCCTGAGACTACAATCTTACCCGATACTGTGCCAATTGAAGTAGATGAAATACAAATGTTTGATGATAGCTTTGATGATGATGATATAGATTATGAAGATGTGCCTGATTATGATGTTGAATTTGATGACTTCTAATTTCTAGTTTTTGTTTTTGTTCTGGTTTTTTGTTTTTTTACTTGTTTTGGCAGAAAGTCCTTTCCGAAATCTGCTAAGAAGCGATTTACCATGTTGTGGTCAACTGAGCGACTAGCTTCGGTCTCCCAATAGAAAAAATCGCCGAAGTCGGAAACCCGCCACCAAGGAAGCATGCCAAACCAGCTTACCCTTACGTAGTAGTCTTTATATTTATAACGTTTTAAGAGCTTGCCCCCTTGGATGACCTCTACTTCAAGTCTTCTATAAGTGCGATCATAAAATGGGATCACGGTTAAGGATAAAATTGAAGCAGTGAGGTAAAGATATTTTGGGGCTTTTGCGAGGAAAGAAAGATCTTTCTCTAAAGTAACTGTCTTGAATCGAAAAAAGAGGTCTTCTTCACCTTGAATGGATTGGATTGTAAGAAAGTAGCCACTATTGGAAAGCATAAAGCCTTCTACAACAGGTTTGATGCTCGCTGACTTTTCCTTGCCTTTTTCGGTACGCACCACGCTAAGATTGGAAAAATTTATTGAGATTTTGCGGCTTACCCCAGGTAACGAGCGATCTTCGAGGTAATCAACTTTTGTGTAACCCCTGGAAGCTATGCATGAAGCAGTGAGATTTAGGCAAACTGTTAGGCACAAAAAAAATTGAGCTCTCATTAATATTCCTGAATATATATGGACTGTTTCATTACTATTTTAGGAGATCAAAACCTCTTATGCAAACAAACGCTATCTTGTCAGGTATTGCTCTGACAAGGCAAGCAGTTTGCTAACAATATGATATTCAGGATCTGTGTAAATTATAGACAGTTGATGGGATTCAATTATATATTGTCCCATGATTTTGGCATCTTAACTTCTTATTGTGTTTGGTATGAAAACTGCATAATTACTTATAGTTAAATAACCACACGGAGGCTTTCATGCCAAAATTGATATTCGGCTTATTTTTGGTCCTTACCTGGTCAAATATAGGCTTAGCAAAAGAAACTTCTTTTCTTGAAATGTGTTTCCAGAAGAATGAGTTAAATATGGATCAAAGGCACACCTTGCAAGTACTTCTAACGGTTGCAAAAGCTTCGAATTGTGAACAGGCTGCAATTCGCCTAGCATCAATTGATTCTCTTACTCTCATAGATAAGGGGATCAAGGTCCTAGATCCTATTGGTACATTGAAGAACATTAAGCAGCTGAATTTGATGACCAACCAAATTATTGACCTTAGGCCATTGCGAAGCCTCGATCAGCTTCAGACTCTCAACTTAAGTGAAAATCGTATTAATAATATTGAACCGATTTCAGCTTTAATAACCCTTAAGAAGCTTTGGCTGGACTCAAATGCTATTTTTGATATTGGGCCCATCGAAGCCAACATCAATCTAGTTTTGTTATCGATCAATGATAACCAAGTTAATAATGTTATTGGATTGAAGAGGCTCTGGAAACTTAAACATGTTAGCCATTGGGGAAACCCAATCAAATCTGCGAGTCAATCTTATTCAGTTCTTAATCCTTAAATTTTTTGTAGTGGGCATTGATAGCAGTTGCTAGCTGAAAGTCTAGCTCAGTGATTGCTGGTCCAGCATCGTGGGTAATGAGCTTAATACTCACCTTGTTATATACGTTCTCCCATTCAGGATGATGGTTTAACTTTTCTGCTTCTAGGGCAACCTGCGCCATAAAACCAAAAGCTTCGACAAAATCTTTGAATGTGTATTGGCAATAAAGTTTGCGATCTTTATAACTCCATTCAGGCAATTCTGCTAAGCTTGTAAATATTTCTTCGTTTTCAAGTGCTTTCATGTAAAATGGCCTTTATGTTTGAGGTTCAAGCTTTACAGACTTAGGTCTTCCAATGCTTGGATGCGGATAGATAAATCCCATGATACCAAATTGGTTTTAGCATGAAGGGATACTTATGCCAAGTAAGCTTGGTCTATCAATAAATCGCCAGTACAAAACCATAGCAAGAAACGTTTTCATGGTTTTTCTAGCGAAGATTTTGTTTTTTTCGTTTGCTAGCAAAGGTTTTTCCGAAGAGCCAGCAGATGAAAGACCAACAATTTCCAAGCACATTGAAAGAATCAAAATTGATCGGATATTGGTTCTAAGCATTGATTCATCAATCAATCCAGCGACTCATAATTATATCGAAAGCTCTTTCCAAAAAGCTGCTCGAGAAGGCCATCAACTTATTCTCATCAAACTTAATACTCCAGGGGGATTGGTCAGCACCACCAAAGCTATTATGGGTATTATTGGCGAATCTAATATTCCAACTGCTATCTGGGTTAGTCCTGAAGGCGCATCAGCGACGAGCGCGGGAGCTATCATAGCCAGTAGTGCCCACATACTACTTATGGCTAGTGGTACGAATATTGGTGCAGCAACCCCGATACAGATGTCAGAGGATATAAAAAACGAAGACCTAAGAAACAAAGCTATCAATGATTTAGTGGCATTGGTGCAAAGTTTAGCTGAAATTAGGGGGAGAAATAAAGCGCTGTTTGCCAAAATTATCAGAGATGCAAGTTCTTTCACTTCGCAGAATGCACTAAAAGAGAATCTAATTGATGCAATTGTAAACTCACGCTCGGAACTTGTACAAACCCTCAATGGACGCAAGATTGAGCTTAAAGGACGCACTGTAGAATTGGATTGTCGTCATCCTGAGTTTGTAGCAGTAGACTGGGATTTAGGGCAACGGCTTATGAATATCTTTGCTGATCCTAATGCCGCATATATTTTGTTTCTGCTTGGGGCTGTTTTAATTTATTTAGAATTGCAGGCTCCTGGCGGGTTTCTTGCAGGTCTATTAGGTCTCATCTGCCTGATTCTTTCTGGCATTGGATTTCAGATTTTGCCGGTTAACCTTGGAGCCTTAGGGCTTCTCCTAGTTTCTTTTATTCTGTTTGTTATGGAGGCCTATATCACCAGTTATGGGCTTCTTGCGCTTGCTGGATTAATCAGTCTTATCACAGGCTCATTATTTTTGTTTCGAACTGATGATGCATATATTAGTTTGAGTATGAATCTTATTGTTGCCGCAGTTGCGACGATTGTAGGTTTCTTACTATTTGTTGGTGGTTTTATTTTCAAAGATATGCGTAAGTCTAAGGCAAAGGAAAACTATTATTCTTTAGTGGGTAAAACCTGTTCTGTCACTTCATGCCTTGAGTCTGAGCAAGATAGTGACATATTTGTTTATCAGGTAAAGGTAGGTGGTGAAATATGGAAGGCTCGCTCAAATGATAAGTTTGAGATTGGACAAGCAGCTGTGATTGCTGCTGATCAAGATGAAGATATGACTTTATTTATTGGAGAAAATAAATGATTCCTCTTTATGTCGTTATTATGTTAGCTGTGATTTTAGCGTTCAACACTTTAAAAATCCTTAAAGAGTACGAGCGTGCGGTTGTTTTTCGACTAGGACGTTTTACTTCAGTTCGTGGACCAGGTTTGATTATACTCATTCCTGGAATTGAACGCATGGTGCGCTCCGATTTAAGAATCCTAACTATGGATATTCCTTCACAGGATATCATCACCAGGGATAATGTTACTTTGAAGGTCAATGGGGTGGTCTACTTTCGGGTTCATGAACCAGCTAAGTCGGTGATAGGAGTAGAAAATTTCTTATCTGCAACAGGGCAAATTGCCCAGACAACATTGCGTTCTGTGATAGGGCAGTTTGAACTTGATGAAATTTTATCTCAAAGAGAGCAAATCAATAACACTTTGCAAAACATTCTAGATGAGCAGACGGAACCATGGGGTGTTAAGGTTACTGCAGTGGAAGTCAAAGCCATTGACCTTCCTAGTGAAATGCAGGCAGCAATGGCAAAACAAGCCCAGGCTGAGAGAGATAAGCGCGCAAAAGTAATTTCAGCAGAAGGTGAATTTGAGGCTGCTAAGAAACTTGCTGAAGCTGCGGGTATCCTCAATACTCACGAAAATGCCATTGTCCTCCGCTATCTTGATACGATGAAAGAGATTTCTTCTGGTGATGGAAAAAGTACTACCTTCTTTCCAATTCCTGTTGAGTTTCTAAACTTTATGAGTAACAAAACAGGTAAATAGTGCTTATTGCTCAGTGTGAGCGGATGAGCATGACCCTCCCATATGCTATAATCTAGATACTATGCAACAAATATAATCCCTTATTTATATTGTGGTTTTATGGATTTACACATCAAGGTTCTTTGGTATTGGGCTTTGATTATCAATGTTTGTCCTGCTTTACCAGCATTTTGCTCCGATCAAGAAGGCTTGGCATTGAAAGAATTCGGAGTCGGTTTGCTATATTCTAAGGTTCCTGATTACCGTGGAACCAAGCATTTGAATCATTTATACATTCCTTTCCCATATGTGATTTATCGTGGAAAAGTGCTTGATATTGATGATGAAGGAGTTAAAGGAATTCTTTACAAATCTGAGCTGTGGGAGCTTGATCTTGGCTATGCAGGCACTTTACCAGTTTATAGCAAGAACATTGAAGCTAGGAAAGGTATGGAAGACTTAGATCCTACTGCTCAGCTTGGGCCTCAGTTGAAAATATTTCACCTTAATTATGAGAATTTAAGAATTGAGACGCGTATGCCTTTGCGCTTAACTTTATCTTTTGGACCAGAGAAAATAGGTTACCAAGGCCTGGTTTTTGATCCCTATATATTAATTGAATTCAAAATCAAAGCTAAGAATTTTGATCTGAGTTGGTCACATTTTTTTGGCCCTATTTATGCGAGTCAAGAATTCAATGCATTCTTTTATGATGTGGAAGCGAGTGACGCAACTGAAAAAAGGCTAGTTTATGCTTCAAAAGGTGGTTACTCAGGTTATAAATACACCAGTAGCATGAGTGGTTGGAGGGGGCATTGGGGCTATGGAGTTTTTTTTAGATACGATAGTATACGTTCATCTGTATTTTATGATAGCCCCTTAGTTGAAACTCAGCTTAATATCACTAGTGGTTTGGGGCTCATCTATTTGGTTTACTCCGAGTCAAAATTTTAACTAAGGTCCCCTAGGTATGCCTGACTCTGTCATGAAATATGATGTTAATAGAGATTGTTATAAAGCGCTATTGGACAGTAAGGTTTCATCGTACTTAGCTATTGAACCAAGGGTCTGGCATAATAGCTTGTTAGTTTCATTCCCAAAAAAGTTAAATCCAGAGTATGGCTTCTTATATCTTAGCAGTGGTGACAATGATCATCATGATATGCATCCTCAGATCAAACATTTGAGGGATCATACAAATACAGTGGTTGCCCAACTACGAATTCTGACTAATGGTCCACTCATTGATAAAAACTCTGGAAAAATTATTAGTGAGGATCATGCCATAGCCTTGTCTTGGAAGCGATATTTACAAACCCAGAGCGAATCTGAGCTAATTCAACTACAGTTGCAAGAACTGGTAAGTAAAGTGATAGATCTTATTGAATGTTCGGTTCGTGATCTAAAGGGTTTGCGCCTAAAGGGCTTGGTCATTTCAGGTCAATCTAAGCGAGCGCAGCTCTGCTGGTTGAGTGCGAGTAAGGATAAACGAATTATTGGTATCATTCCTATGGTCTATGATTTACTAAATATCCGTGCAAATATGGGACATCACTTTAAAATATACGGATTTTGGGCTGATGCCCTGGCTCCTTATTATGAGCATGATATACCTTCTTTCATAGATTCTCATGAGTTCACTCAGTTAGCGAAACTCATCGATCCCTATTTTTTTAGAGAAAAGCTAAAAATTCCAAAATATATCATTAATGCAGCAAACGATGAGTATTTTCTTCCGGATTCCTCACAGCACTATTATAAAAGCTTCCAAGGTGAGAAAGGCTTACGGTATTTACCAAATCATGGTCACCGCTTAGAAGATCAAGGTATGAACTATTGGCAGGACGTAAATGCAGCCTTTCAGCTGATGCTTAGGGGGATAAAATTTCCAGAGATCCAATGGCAGATGAAAGATGATGAGTTAAGTATTTCTTATCAAGGTGAGCCTTTCGATGCTTATCTTTGGCAAGCAACCGCAAACCAAAGAGATTTCCGTTTTGGTCCAGCTTACCCCCAATTTACATCTAGGAAGATTTGCAATTTGGAAGGTGGTAACCTGAGCATTAGACCGCAAAAAATGCTGGGCAAGTGGGAGGCTTTTTTTGTAGAATTTATTTATTATTTTACTGAGTGTCAAATAAAATTGAGCACGACCACGGATATTTTTATACTCAATCATCAAGAGCTTTTGTAGTAAGTTTAAAGACAATTCTACTTGAAGTTCTTCTCCTGTCCTCAGCGCGTCTCAAGGTGTTTTATGCTACTATTTTCAGCCTTAAGCTAACTAAGCAGTGGATCAGAGGTACTTATGTTCTCATTCGTCCGAACTTTTGATGGCTTTTTGGATGCAAATATTTAATTCGTCGAGGTTAAATGGTTTACGCAGGATCAAGGCACCTTTAGGTATTTTTCCTTTAAAAGAGTCAATGTAAGCTGAAGCGATTAATATTGGGACTTTATGACTGATGCAAAATGCCGCAAGTTCAATTCCGTTTCCATTGGGCATCATTAAATCGGTTATGATCAAGTCTATATTGTGCTCCTTGTTTTTGAGCATATCGATAGCTTCGTGACCACCATCCGCCGTTGAGACCTTGTACCCCTCGATTTCCAGCTTGTAAGAGTATATATCTCTTAAATCAGGTTCATTGTCGACAATGAGTACAGAGATATTCTGATGGTTTTTATCCTCAGATACGCTCACGGTGGCCCCCAAAGAGTTAGGTACGATCTATCTTCCGTAAAAGTCAGCTTCCTCTATTGTAACACGGGTTTCTTGCCGATTTAGAGAGATTCTAGCATTGATAAATAAGTATTTAATTCAGCATCTTATGACAAAAGATAGGGAAAATCATAAATATGGATGCAATCCATATTAACTTGGGTTATGTTAGTGAACTGTTTTATCTGCCGAATGTACAGGCAATTCTTATCAGTACTTAGCTAACACACAGTTATTTAAGTAGAAAACAAAAGGAATACGATTTCATGGCACGCTACACAGGCCCAAGATTAAAGTTAATGCGTTCCGTAGGCCTCCAACTACCTGGACTGTCTCGTAAGAGTATCGAACGCAAGCCTAATCCTCCAGGAATGAAGGAAGGCCAGTTCCGCAGAAAGAAAAGTGACTATGGTTTACACCTCGCAGAAAAGCAAAAGCTGCGTTTTAACTATGGGATCACAGAAAAAGTTTTAAGAAAATTAGTTAGGGAAGCCTTCCGTGCACGCGAGCACTCTGGTTACAAGCTGCTAGAACTCCTGGAAAGCCGCCTTGATAGTGTTGTCTTCCGTGCTGGAATTGCACCAACTATTCCAGCAGCACGACAATTTATCCGCCATAATCATATACACGTAAATGGTAAAAGGGTTAACATCCCTTCATACAGGGTAACTCCTGGGGAAGAAATCACCTTAACTGAAAAAGGTGCTAAAATCCCTACCATCATGTCAAGCTTAGAGCAGCCCTCACTTGCAAGGCCTGCTTGGTTATCTTTTGACAGTGATAAGACTGCAGCAAAGATGATCACTTCTCCGGACAGGGATTCTTTCCCATTCCCTATTGAAGTATCTTTGATTGTGGAATTCTACGCCAAAAGTGTTAAATAAGCTTACCTAAGTTTATTTCTTCAGTTAAAATCAAAGCCCAATTCTTCATTCCGGAGGATTGGGCTTTGTTTTTGCAGCTTTTTTTGCGCAAATTTGCCTTATCTGCTCGGGGGTTCATTGGCATGGAGCCAACTCATGAAAAACAATCATTGCTGGAGCGACTGGATACTCTTAATAAAGATGAATCACCGCTAAAGTCCAAAAGCGACATTCTGTCACAAAATGCATGCGCTCTTGCTGCTGGTAAATGTGAGCATTGTCGAGGGTACGGCATCGTATTTAGTCCCAAAGGTTTTTTTGCTAACTCAGAGCTTTGTGAATGCGTACGTACTTGCAGACAATGTCAAGGGGCTGCAATGGACGTAAGCTCAGGTACTGCGAGACCTTGTCATAGCCCAAGCCCTACCATTATGGTTAACCTTTTTAACCAAGCAAACATACCAAGTCGCTATGCTCTCGCCAGATTGGAAAATTTTAAAAACTTTACTGGCAACGTCAAAGAAATTTTAGACAAAGTAAAGTGCTGGTTACAGTTTATTGGCAAGAACCAAAGCCTCAATCAGCAAAAAGGCATTATAGTAGAAGGTGGAGTGGGAGTCGGCAAAACCTACCTACTAACATCCATCGCAAAACACCTGATTTTTAAAGGTCTTTCAGTTAAGTTTGTTGATTTCTTTCAATTAATCACCGAGATTAAGGCGAAGTACAGTCTAAAGCAAGATGTAGACGAAAGTATTTTAAACCCGCTTCTTAAGGTGGATGTACTTTTGATTGATGAGCTTGGAAAGGGCCGTAGAACTAATTTCGAACAAACAATTATAGACCAGTTGGTGATGGGTCGGTACAATCAACAGAAAATTATCATCGCATCAACCAACTGTTCGTTAGAAAATGTCGTCACTAACATAGATCCCAGTGATTTTCATAACTTTCCGACTCTTAAGGCTGCTGTTGGTGAACGGATTTTTTCTCGTTTATCTGAGACCTGTTATTTTTGGAAAATGGAGGGAGATGACTATCGATACCGGGACCGGAAAGGTTGAAGCTTAGTGCGCTGCTTTATAAAGGAATTGAATCGAAATTTCAGTGATAATTTGATGGGTATAATACTCAAAGATGGTAAAGCGGAACTTTTATCTAAAGCCTTTTCGTGCTGCTACCAAAAGGATTTGAAGTCTCTTTCTAGTAGCTCTGGGATTAGTGTCTGTGACGTATCGAAAAGACTTAGCCGGGTCAATACTCTGTTGCAACAGTTTGAAAATACTTGGGAACATAAATTCCCCTTCTACGAAGAAAGAAACTCTATTTATGTGAGTAGCTTTGTAGCCAGTTTAATTAAAACAGAAGGCAATTTGAACAAAGGTTTTGCTTTCAACTCAAATGCCGGTAAGCACAAGCCTAGCCCTTCTATTTGGATCATGGCTATTGCAGCTATTTGGCGTTTTGGCATTGAAGTACATGTAGTGACTCTTGGAAAAGCAGGTTCTGAGCAGATTCTACCCAGAGTTCCCGACAATCAGATATTAATGCTTGTTGAGCAGAATGATCCCTTAAGGTTTCCTCATGTAGCATTTGACTTTTCAACTATTGTTAATTGGTGTGAAGGCGCTATGATTCCAATGTGGGTAGATGTGCTTCAAGAAGGGGAAGGGTTTGCTTCTAACTCGGCTTCCAGTTCTGCATTTAATACTAAACAGTCATTTAATCAGCGATTAGCACGCTATAAAAGTTCTCCCCCACTAAGTTGGGTTGAACCCGACTGTCAGTCACGTTTAAAAAGTGTCTGCAACGATTTTGAACGTTTCTGTTAGTTGCTCTAGTTTAGGCTATGTGTATAGACCTATAGTTATTCATTTCATTTAATATTCAAAGCATGACTTATCAATACCCTTTAAAAAAATCCTATAAATATTGATAAAGAAAATTTACAAGCCATATGGACTTGCACATAAGGTCATACAGTGGAACAATAGTTCTAAACCTAATGAAATAATAGGAAAATTTTTATTTATTTTTTCGTAAACCTGAATATAATCGGACCACTACTACAGTTTACAGGCACCCAAAAAAATTATAGGAATTATCTACTTTTATCGATTATTTTAAGAAGCTAACTCGACAAAGGGTTCTTGCATATTGTCTTCTAAAATAGAATGAAGGTCCTTATTAGAAATTCCATCAGGATTAAGCCATGCTTCAAAATGACATGCCTTGATATTGACTGGACAACGATGATATCCTGACTCTTTAATGAGGTTAGACGCCTTATCAGTTATTACTGCAAAAGACTCTAATTGCTTTTTGCCGTCTGCTGACTTCCAGAGATCGTATAAACAAGGAACCAGTAAAAATTCGGACTTACTTGTACCAAACCCGATATTTTTTCCAGATTTATTATATTCGTAAAATCCGCTAAGAATGATAATACCATGACTATGTCCGAAAAGTGGCTCCCATACACTTTTAGTACTACTGTTTTTCCTAATTCTTTCAAAGTATTTTTCAGTTAAGCTTTCTTTTTTAGCTTTATATAAACCATGCTCTTTATCATATTCTTCGTCTTTTGTTCGTGGTAGGCATTGAAAGCGCATGGGTTTTAGAATTGGATTTTTATCCGGCCCCATAACTACTATAGGGGTATAGAAAAGTGGATAAACTCGATAATCATAATCATACATTTTTTTACTATCATGCTTTTTAATCTTCAACTCAAGCTTGGAAATTTTCCGTTCGGTTCGTTCTTTGGTAATTTTTGTAGTCTTGCTTGGTTTCTTTTTTAGCTTTTCCAAAAGTTCATCGAATTTTTTATTGTTCTTTGCCAGTTCGTCAAGTTCAGAAGCTTTTTGTTTTTCGTGAAAAGCGTCTATCAGCTTTGAACACTTAGGGTCTGCACTAAGTAGTTCCTCTACCATCATAGGTAACTTTAGCTCGGGGAACTCATACCTTTTAGAAAAAAAATTGACAAAACTATCGTGGTCAATTTTTACATTGAATCGATCTAAATTTTCTCTGATATTGTGATTTAACTTTAAGTACCTCATGATTTATACTTCGGATCTATACAGAGATATTTTAATACTTCAAGATATATTCCTAAAGATTATAAGTGGCTAGCTTACTGATTTGATTGCTTGTTCCTTAAACACCTAAAGTGGGATCTGCTAAATACACATCTTTATATATTGGACTATAAAACTATCTATATATAAAACTATTGAGATTTGCGGTCATTATGCTTAAGTTCCTTGGGAATTGGTAAGTATGATTCATTTTTTTTTAATTATAAAAATGAAGATAAAGAATAGAAATAGGAATATGTATATGGTTAGTGTCATTGGATTGATAAAAGGAGCCACATTTGCTGCAGTTGCTGCAAGAAGTTTTTATATTTCTCATGTTGTAGATATAGGGCATCCATTGAGGCAAAGGATTCGTACAGAAGTTCGCTATGAACAAAAAGGAGCCTTTGAAGGTTTGTGGAAAGGTTATCGATCGTCTTTAATAGATTCTGGTCAGATACACTTTGTTCTATCTAGTGAAGATCTTTTAGAGGAAAACTACGATCTAACTTTTAAAAATATGATGCATAAAATTAATAAAGAAAAAAAATATATTCGCTCGAAAAATAGAAAAAAGATTGAAGAATCATTAGTTAGGAACTTTATTGAAACAGCCCAAATTTATAAGGATACTAAGAGATTAGGACGTAGGTTTGAAAGCGGTGAGACCAATTTGCTTGGTGCAATTAGATTTGCTAGAGCAAAGTCTAATACCCGTGACCGTACTCAACTTGACGCAACAAAGTGGCATCTTGATAACATAAGGTCTGATGCTGGAATGCTGACAATGCTAGGGTGTGATCAAGATCACACCAAGTTTTATCCAAATTTTTTGCTTAGAGAGACTATTTATTCAGGTAAATTTGTAGCAAGCCGGCAGTGTAACGCTTACCATATGAACACATGGTATGAGGAAGAGATAACCGCTCAGCCTATCAGAAAAGGGGTAGACTACTTGCTAGCTGGTGCAGGTTTTCCAAGCTCCGGCGTTATTCACCGAGCCCCTCGTATTGTTGAGGAAGATCGTATCCAATTTCTGTTTTTTTATGATAGTTATAATCCTGAGAGTTAGATGATTAATGCTCCCATAATCATAGCAATCAGATGTAGAGAGTAGCCATAGCATGCTTGACCATTTAGCTTAAATTGGTGAACTTCTCCTTTGTATTCCATCGTGTACTCAGGATTAATAAAATGTCCGTCTGAGAAGTCATCTGCAGTGACAATAACATTGGTAAGTTTGCCATCAAATTTAAGAGTATAGCGATTTTCTTCTTTCACTAGTTCGACAAATTCTATTTGCATGGTTTTAGAAGTGTCAGCAGTGCGGATATTTATTTCTCCACCAAAGACATTGTTATTATTACTTTTAAAGTAGGAAACTGACTCGTGGTCATGGTCAACGATTTTAATTTCAGAAATAAATTGCCCAGGGAGTTTTCGGCCTAAAATAATACGATCTTTTATGGAGCCAGCAAAAGAGTGTCCAATAGTTTGTAAGCTTATGTGCTCTCCTGAAATAGAACCCATTGTAGTAGGATGTGCTTGGAGTTGCTGAAAAAAGCCTAAGAAAAATATTGGGATCATGAATTTTAACATTGCGTTTCTCCTTTAAATTTTGAATTACATAGAATTTACTTCTGAATATTTAATGATTGGTCTTGATGATAGGGATTATTTTTGGACTAGGCAAGTTTCTTTAGAATACGAGGCCGATGGGCGGCTATGGCAAGAGGGAACTGACTGCTGCGTGCAGCAGTCACGAATCATTAATCACAAACAAATTTATTGGGAGTTAATGTCAAGCTAAATTCGTCTAAGGTTCCAGTATCCCTTCGAGCTTTGTCATAGACTGATAAGGTCCAATCTCCAAGCCCCTTAACTCCAGAAATAATGTCGGTAATATCTTGATCAAAGTCCACATCATCGGTATTGCCATTGCCTTTGAAGATTTCAAACTCTTGTCCATCTGGAGCGATAAGTTTAACTCTTATGTCTCCTTGGTAGGTATGGGTTATAAAGAATTTGAGGTGAGCTTTGTTAACGGTTGTTTCATCACCCCAGTCATCACTACTCACACTAGTACTTGAAGTTGTGGTCTCAAAATCTGTGATGGGGGCGGGTAAGTCGGTTCCGGAAAAGCTTTGAGCTTCTCCTAAGTTTTTTCCAATGCTGAAAGTATGCTCGCTTGTAACTTCTCGGCTATCTGCAAAGAGTTTTAGGCCTAGTTTAAAGCTGCTGCCGCACTGAGCTGTTTCGCTGATCTTAATACTCGCTGACGTGTCACTTAGCTTTGCTTCTCCAGAAGCAATATCAGCCCAACTGATGTCACTACTTTCTATGACAATGTCGTTTCCTGCTTTGAGGCTGATGCTTCCGTTTAATCCTGCTAAGGTTGCAGGAGATGAATTTTTAGCTAAGACTTTTATAGATATAGTTTCTGATGGTTCGATGTAACCATCTCCATCTGTGTCATTAAGCTGAAACTCTTCTGGTGCAGCTAACTTGCATGTTAATTCCTCATTGGCTAGGCCATGCTCAGTAAAAACTTTATTTAGGATGCATTTGTGGGGCGTGCCGTTTTCAAGGTTGCCATCGTCATCATCAATCACCAGGATTGCATCATACACTTCTGTGTATCGGTCTGCGGTGAAGATCATCTTAAATGCATAGTTAGCAAGAATATCCAGGGCTTCTTCGCGGCTATGTTTAGCTTGTAGTTCTAAAAACAGATCCCAAAAAGTAGAGCCAATGATAAGTCCTTCAGCATGTACTTCCCCTCGATCGTCAGGGTAGATTTTGTTTGGTTCTAAGTCCCTAACTGGTCCATTGCTTGGTATTCTAAATCCTATTCCTAGCTGACTGCTGCCTGTCATTAGGAGGGACATTATGTCACCGTAGCCTTCTGAAAACGCGCCATCTACAATTCCGCCGGTTTTCGTGTCAAGCCCATGTCCCCATTCATGATAGATAACATCTGCGATGATGCCAGTGTTTGCACATTGACTGTTCCCTGAGTAAAGGTTGATTGTATCTCCGTCCCAGTGGGCGTTACAAGTACGAGTCAGGTTTACATTTGCGGTTAATGTTTCGTTTAACCAATCGTTGGTGATATATTCTTTAGCCTTTAAAATGATGAGGTTTGTGTGGTAGTACACCATGGTTTGAGCGATAAATTTATCAAGCCACGCAGAGTCATCACCAGGTTTTGCCAGATCTATAAGCCAACCATCTTCAGCTGCAACTGCAGTTTTAGATATTTTCCCACCTGAACTAGGACTAATTTCTACAAATGTCCCACGCAACCCATTGATAGACGGAGCTTGGTTTTGAGTAGACTCAAAATTGCCTTGAGAATCTGAGACCTTGCTACCATCACCAGTGTCAACTTTAAGGTACGGTAGTGGCTTAACTTCCAAATTTTCATTGTGCCAACGTGGATGGACCTGAGCTTGGGCTTTACTTACGTGATATTCTTTATTCTTGAGTTGGAATACCTCGCCGGACTCCGCTTCTAACTGGATGCTTACTCGCTGGCCTAGGAAAGTTTGAATTTGATATTCCTTTACCTTTACCAGCTCATAAGAATCTTTATGTGCTCTTACGCGGTAAAGAAACTGGCCTTCGTTAATGGACTCGGCACCTGTTTCCGCTTCGGCAATTTCGTCTAGATCTATCCTTGCCTCGGTGTTGACAAGTTTAGCTTCGGAGAAACTGTGATTAGCAATTTGTACCAAATTTCCCATTTTAAATCGAAAATCAATGCTCGCATCAAAAACCATCAAGCCATTGCGGCTGATACCAAATTTTAAAAATTGTTCTTCTTTGCCAAAATAGAAAGAATTCTTAAGCAAGTTTAGATCTTTAGAGCTTACTCCAAATATCTCAGGGTGTGCATCTACGTAAGTAAGGCATGCTGCTTCTAAACTATCAGCAGAGAGTTCTAGTCCCATATTAAATGGAATCTTTCCAGACAATAAGCGGGTTTCACCTGAGATTCGATCTCGTTTAAGCTGGCTTGCTCCACTTGATGAAAACTTGTTCGAGGGATCATTTTCTGTGCTTGTCCGTAAGACTTGCTCTTTGAATACCAAAAGTGGAGTGAAGCCTTTTTGAGCTGGTGCCTCAGGTTGAACAAATCCCCACGCAGAGCTTACTGGCAACAACCATAGGCTCATCATCATGGGAGCGACTAACTTGCGTTTTTTGATGGTGCTTAAATCCATGCTTCGATCCTTTACCTTCCTGCTTTGGTTTGTCGTCGACCAGCAAACATGCCAAATCCTGTGCCGCAATAGGCCTGCACTATGTAGGTTCTTGGACAAGGTTCTCTGATACTCTCATAATATTTTATTTGGATTAGCCGTTGTGTACGAACACTATCTCGCTAGATAATAAACACCAAGGGGTTTAAGGATTTTAGCGAATGAGGATATCAAGTTGACTGACTGGCCAGTTTCTTATGTTTTTGTCCCCAATAAATTCAATTGCTTATAAAAAGTACGGGGGCGGTTTCATGTAAATATAGGGCTCATACATTGGAATGCTATAAATTTTGCGTGTTTCCTTATACCAATCCCATCTACAATACTTAAAGCCGTAGGGTGTCAGTGGACATTATGGCCTTTAGTTGTTAGCTTGTGCAGGCATTGCCATAAAAATGAGAATACTCGGCAAGCTTTTAATTTGGGCAGGGGGTTGCATGTGGTTGCCGTAGTTGTTGCAGAGAAGCCTTCAGTTGCAAGGGACATTGCTGCAGCATTAGGGATTAAAGAGAGGCATAAAGGATATTTCGCCGGCAAAGCTTACAAGATCACTTGGGCTATAGGCCACCTTGTTAAACTTGGTGATCCTGCTGATATGGAGCCCGCATGGAAGTCGTGGAACCTGCGACAATTGCCGATGATTCCAAAAGGATGGATATTAAAAGTCAGCACTCAAACCATAGATCAGTTCAAAGTTGTTAAGCGCCTTTTAAATGCTAGGGAAACTTCCGAGGTAATCTGCGCTACGGATGCAGGCAGAGAAGGTGAGCTGATTTTTCGGTTTATTTACGAAGAAGCTTCATGCTCTAAACCCATCAAGCGTTTGTGGATTTCTTCTCTCACAAAGTCAGCCATTCAAAAAGGTTTTAAGAATCTGAAGGATGGGGAGCTTTATAACAATCTAGCAGATAGTGCTAGAGGTCGCAGCCGTGCTGACTGGCTTGTGGGTATGAATTTATCGCGCGCTTACTCACTTGTTTACAAAGATGTGTTATCCATTGGAAGGGTTCAAACTCCCACTCTGGCAATTCTAGTTCAAAGAGAAAAAGAAATTTTGAACTTTGTACCTGAAAAATATGCAGAAATTAAGGGGGTGTTCAGCTGTTTATCGACAGATGTAGACAACTTAGATTTCGATATTCGTAGAGACCAAGATCATGCATATATAGGTTGGTATGTAGGCCCTGTATGGGCACATAACTTCTTAAGTACGTGCAAGGAAAAAACTGATTGGCTCAAGGCAAGAAGGCTTTCGCCAAAGGACTCTATTCTTGACGAGATTCTAAAGACGTTCAAGGGTGCAAGTGCTAAGCTTGAAAAAATAGCCGAAAAAACAAACGAAATTTTGCCACCTTTATTTTACGATTTGACTGAGTTGCAACGGCATGCAAATCGTTTATGTGGTTTCAGTGCCAAGAAAACCTTGGATATTGCTCAGTCACTTTATGAGCAAAAAAAATGTATTAGTTATCCTCGTACCGATTGTCGTTATATTTCAAAGGAAGAAGCAAAAATTCTCCCTAAGGTTGTTGAAGCAGTAAAAGCACCTTATGCTCTGATAATAAAAGAAGAAACAGGCCACGTTAAACTTGGTAAAAGGCATGTTAATGATGCAAAGGTTGGTGAACACCATGGTATTCTACCTACAGGAGTAGAGCCGGTTGGTTTAAATAAGGATCAGAGGCTGATCTACGACTTAGTGTGTATTAGGTTGTTGAGCGCCTATCAGGATTCCTATAAAAGTTCCACCACGACACTTTTAACTAGTTTGACATCAAAATTAAGTCAGGTTAACGAAAAATGCTACTATTTTGCTAGCAAGGGAACTCGCGTTTTACAATTGGGTTGGAAAGCTTTAGAGGAAGAAATTCCTATGCGAGCTGCCAAGAAATCGGGGGAGCCTATTCTTCCTACTGAACTTCAGCAAGGCATGCATGTCTACCCTATCCAGGTAAAGAAACGTGAGGCTAGTACTAAACCTCCTCCACCTATGACAGAGGCAAGGCTGCTAACAGGTATGGAAACAGCTGGTAGTTTATTGGAGGAAAAGGATCTTTCTAATGCTATGAAAGATACAGGACTAGGCACTCCAGCGACTAGGGCAGCAATAATTGAAACTCTGATCAAACGCGATTATATTTTGCGTGATGGTAAGTCGCTAAGGGTTAAGGACAAAGGGATGCAGCTCATTGACTTGGTTAATGTCGATCTTAAAAGCCCTAAAATGACTGGTGAGTGGGAATCGTTGCTTGACAAGATTTCTAGGGGACAACTGCCTCTTGACTCATTTATGACTAAGATCGAAGCTCATGTAAGTAAGCTTGTTACAAATCTAGCTCCGCTTTCTGCAAAGGTGGGGGAAAGTCCAAGCCAAATGATTAGTCAACAAGCGAGTAGACCTATTCCCGAAGCTAGGACATTGGCATCCCATTATAAGCAGGAGCCTCAAAACTCGGTAAGTAAAGAAGCGTCTGTGCAAAAAACACAATACGAGACGAATAAAGCTTCCTTAGAGGATATTTTGCGTGATTGCTTTGGTTTGAAAAGCTTTCGCAAACCACAAAAACAGGTATGTGCTGCTCTACTTAAGGGTGAGGATGCTCTTATTGTTATGCCTACTGGCGCAGGCAAGTCTCTTTGTTATCAACTTCCAAGCCTTGCACGCCAGGGGACTGGCTTGATTATTAGTCCTCTGATTGCATTGATGGAAGATCAGGTTACTAAGTTGAATGACTTAGGGTTGCGTGCAGAGCGTATTCACTCTGGGCGAAGTCGAGAAGAATCACGAGAGGTTTGTCGACAATACTTGAAAGGCAATTTAGACTTTCTTTTTGTTGCTCCTGAGCGTCTTGGTCTGCCTGGATTTATGCAGCTTCTCGCTCAAAAGCAGCTAGCTCTTGTAGCGATTGATGAAGCTCATTGCATTTCCCAGTGGGGCCATGATTTTAGGTCAGATTATAGAAAAATCGGAGAACGCTTAGAGGTCTTCGCAAAGGTACCCAAGATAGCTTTAACAGCTACAGCTACCAAAGAAGTGCAGAAAGATATTCTTGAGCAGCTCTCATTAGAATCTAGTAGTAAGTTTATTGCTGGGTTTCGGCGAAAAAATTTGCAGCTAGAAGTAGTTAATATACCAAAAAATGAGCGTTTTGCTGCAATCATGTCTTTTCTACAACATAAGAAAAATAGACCGGCTATTATCTATGTACTTACTCGCAAAGAAACTGAAAAAATAGCTGCATCTTTATCCGCTGTGGTACCAGCACGAGCGTATCATGCTGGTCTAAGTACAGATTATAGACAAAAAGTTCAAGACGAGTTCATGAGTGGCAAGACTGATGTCGTCGTTGCTACCGTGGCCTTTGGAATGGGAATAGATAAAAATAATATTCGCTCAGTAATTCACATGGCACTTCCTTCGACACTTGCGGGCTATTACCAAGAAATTGGACGTGCTGGACGAGATGGTAAACCTTCCAAGGCTATCATGCTTTACTCATATGTAGATCAAAAGACTCATCTATTTTTACATGACGTCAATTATCCTGAACCTTCTCTTTTAGCTGATATTTACGAAAAAATTCCCAAGGAAGGCATTAGCAGACATGAGCTTTTGGAACTCTTAGACCATGAAGAGGGGGAAGTTTTTTTAGAAAAGTTATGGATTCATGGTGCTATTGTTAATGAGCATAGTTCTATGATTTACCCTAGCAAAGAGTCTTGGGAAGACAGCTATCGCAAGCAAAAAGAATTTCGTCTTGGGCAGTTGGATTCTGTGTGGAATTTTGCAAAAGAAGCAAATGCCTGTAGGATGGTGCAACTAATTCGTTATTTTGGTGATACCGAAGATTCAAAACCGTGTAAGAGCTGTGATATTTGTATTCCAGGCGTCAGCGAGTTTAAGTCTCTACGTACTCCATCACAAAGAGAGAAACAGATTTTAAAAGATGTTTGGAATTTTGCTAAAGAACGTAAGTCTTGGTCTAAAACTTCTTTATTTCAGTACGTTTCGAAGAAGAAACTGATGGTTGATCGCGATACTTTTGATCTCTTGCTTAATTCATTGCTTAATTATGGGTTTTTGCAATCAAGTCATGCGAGCTTTAAAAAAAATGGCAAAAATATCAGCTACGAGCAGTTGAGTGTGCCTCCTGCTAATGTAAGTGCCACAGGTCTTGAAGATATTCATATCATTCAGTCTTCATACTAGCTATCAAAGACAATTGGCACCTTATATTGTCTAGACACCCACATTAGCCAGCTATTTTCTGCGGTCAAAGCAATCCTTAGGTTTTGTCCATTCGCTTTTTTCAGGGTTTGCGCATTTTAAGTGATAATTACATCTAAGCAAGCGATCCGATCCCAAATATGAAGTTCTATCTTTCCAGTGAAACAGGAAATGTGGGTGTTCTGATATACTAGCCATGTCACTATCTGTAGGACAACTAAAAGTTCCTTCATAATAATAGGTACATCTTAGTTCACCTTCTTCAAGATTAACCTGGTACATAGATGGAATAAAATCACCTCCTTGACCAACGTAAGTTTCAGGACAATAATTAATTGGCTTTTGGCATACCTGCTTTGAAAATTCTTTGTCATTATTCAGTACATCAGTATCGTTGAAAATCGTTGTGTTGCCAAGGTCTGTTAGACATTGTACTTCGGCTAAATCAGCTTCACCAGCCGCAACAATATGTACCCTGATTCCTCGATTTTCAAGATCACCCTTTAGAGGGCAAGGAACTTCAGAATTGGGAGCAACTCTACCATCTGTTACTATAATAATTTCAGATAAAGTACTTACTTCACTCTTACTGTTAACTAAATCATAAAGATCGATAATGGCATTAATAGCTGTAAATGTATGCGTATCACCTCCAATAAATGGTAGTGTTTCAGTTATATTATTTACATCTTCTCTATCGAAGTCTTCCAGTGGTGTTGCCAACACATTTACTTCATCTGAGAATTGCAAAAGCGCAAATCTTATTTTTTGGTTTTGCGGATCCAAATTCGAAACAATAGACTTGGAAATATTTTTTACCTTGTCCCATTCATTGGATCCAACGGATCCAGATGAATCCAGTAATAAATAGATATCTCTTTCTTCACATGAAATTTTATTCTCTTCGCAAACATCTTTTGTTAGGGATCTACTGTTCTTTCTTTGTGATAAATACTTAGCATCGACAATATTAACACCACTAATAGCTGTCATAGCTGCAATATATTTTAATGGCTTTGCTAAATTTACAGCCATACATCTAGTGGAATTAGCAGTTATTGAAAAAGCAGACATCGTTATAAGTAATTTGAAAATCAAAATAGGCCTCCATATTTAATTGGCAGAATGACTGGTATTATATTTTATTGCTAAAATCAATATGCATTATTCTCAAGCTGATAGGCTAGATCAAATTTTAAACATATAAATTGAATTTATTTTTCTAAGTTTCATTGGTAGAAGTATGGAAAAATAACGGGAAAACTGTCGCAATACAATGTAACTGCAACTTAAAATTTTTTTGCATTAAGTTTATACATATAAATAAAGAAGTCCTATTTACCATTCTATTGAATAGTGAAATGAGATATTTGGAAAAACATTTAAATCAATGAAATATGCTAAAATAACTTGTAAATAAAAAACGACTAGAAATCAATTTAGTCGAAAATTTTTAATATTAACAAACGAGGGAGTTGTAATGGCTCATAGCAATGAACAAGCAGATTTAATTGCTCCGGCTCTTCTGCTATTTGCCTCTGTAGCTGGATTTGCATGTGCAAATTCAAAATTTGCCAGTAGTTATGAAAATATTTTAGTAAGCAAGATCCTGCTTAGTGCAGGTGGCTCACCAATCATTGACAAGTCCATATTACTTTTAATTAATGACGGCTTGATGGCGATATTTTTTCTGTTTATTGGCCTCGAATTAAAAAGAGAAATATTGGTTGGAGAACTATCTGATTTCCGACAAGCCCTACTTCCCATTTTTCCGGCAATCGGTGGCATGTTGATACCAGCATTAGTTTATTATAGTTTTAATCCCATTGGTGAAGCCTCTAACGGTTGGGGGGTTCCAATGGCAACGGACATTGCTTTTGCTTTGGGAGTCCTAGCTGTACTTGGTTCGAGGGTTCCTGCTCCTTTGAAAGTTATGCTCGCTGCAATAGCAATTGTAGATGATCTTGGCGCTATTCTGGTAATAGCTCTGTTTTATACAGCTAAGCTTGATTCACAATCTCTGGCAATGGCATTAGGATGCTTTGGGTTTTGTATAGCTGCAAATAAGTTAGGTATTGTAAAACTATCTGTATATCTTTTGATCGGAGTACCCCTCTGGTACTTTATGTTAAAGTCAGGAGTTCATGCTACTATTGCAGGAGTACTATTAGCTACAACAATTCCTCTTGCTCCAAAAAAAATTAGTCGTGCAAAACTAATAGGTGATATATATTCGAAAGCGGCATCACCCTTAGATAGTCCAGCAGTTTTCCTCGAAAAATCACTCGTTAAATGGATTGGTTTTGTGGTGGTACCAATTTTTGCATTTAGTAATTCAGGAGTTCCGTTAAATTCAGTCGAATTTGGATCTATTTCCATCGGAATAATTGCGGGTTTGGTGTTAGGGAAGCCCATTGGTGTTGCTGGCGCGGCTTATTTGGCAAGTGTTTTGAATCTAGCTGAGCTGCCTGAAGGAACAAGTTGGAGGCAGGTAATCGGGATAGGTTTCTTGTCTGGAATTGGATTTACCATGTCACTTTTTGTCAGTTCCTTGGCATTCGAAAACCCAGTTTTGAATAATGAGTCTAGATTGGCAATATTGATCGCATCATTGATAGCAGGGTCCTTGGGTGTTTTCTTACTTTTTCGCCCTTTAAAAGCCAACTAATTGGGCTTTTGCTAATATTTAAGCCAATAAAAAATGTAAGGGCAATTGGAATTGTGGGTTATTATGCAACATTCTGAGAAATTGAAACTATCTTTCGAGCTATTAACTTCTTGAACAACTCCGCCAACTTATGTCTTTTTATAGGTTTAGTAAGAATATAGTCCATCCCTGCGTCTTTACATTTTTTGATATCAGCCTCCATAGCACTGGCAGTTACTGCAACAATGTAAGGTCGAGTACTTTCCTGATGAAATTTCCGGATATAACGACTTGCTTCATATCCATCCATAACAGGCATATGGCAGTCCATTAGTATCAAAGGGAAAAAATTTTCTTTGCAAAGTTCAATAGCTTCTTTTCCATTGTTTGCATATGTGACACTAATAGCTAAATCCTCAACAAAAGATCTCATTAATTCCAAGTTTATTTCATTGTCCTCTACAACTAAAATATGTTCCTGCACTTTATTATTTAAGACTTTGATTGAATCGATTTTATTAATTTCAGTTTTTTGGATAGTGTGCAGTGATGCAAAAAAGCTGATTTTACACTCGGTACCCCCTTCGGGCCTATTATTTAGATCAATAGATCCATTCATCAAATTAAGTATGCCTTTGCAGATAGAAAGGCCAAGACCTGATCCTCCAAACCTTCTTGTAGTCGAGTCATCTTCTTGGGTGAAAATATCAAATAAGTACTTTTTTCGCTCTTCATCAAAACCAGTTCCAGTATCAGTAACAAGAATGAAAATCTCTACTTCGTTTTGGTTTTTTTTTGAGTCACATTCTAAGTTTATTTTTCCTTCATTGGTAAATTTTATAGCATTATCTAAGACATTTGTTAGTACTTGTCTCAGCCTGACAGGGTCACTACATATCAACTCTGGTAGACTGTTGCTTATCTGACAATTTAATTGAATACTCTTCTTATTTGCTCTAATTTTCAAAGTATCAATTATATCATTTAACAACTGATAGAAGTTTATTGTGGTTTTTTCTAAAGTAATCTTTCCGGCTTCTATTTTTGAAATATCTAATATATCATTTACAATTTTTAAGAGAAGCGTATTAGATTCGGATAGATAATGCAAATATTTTTGCAATGACTGATCTTTTATTTTTGAAACTAGCATATCAGATATTCCAACAATTCCATTCAAAGGTGTTCTGATTTCGTGGCTCATATTCGCCAAAAATTGAGACTTAATTTCACTAGATTTTTTCACTTGCTTAATGGCTGTTTCTAAATCCTGAGTACGTTCTGCAACCTTTTTTTCCAAATTTTCATTGTTCAAATATGATTTTTGTACCATTTCATTAATACTTTCAACTATTCCAGCTAACTCATCACCTTTAAACATATTTAGTTCTGATCTATTTAACTTCAATTTATCAGGTTTCTTAAAATCAAGATTTTTTAGATAGCCTGAGATATTCAATAGGTGTCTGGTCAGGAAGAAGTGAATAACCATATATAGTAGGAGGCAAGTCATAAAAGTTAGAAAAAAGAAATTCATAATATTGTTTAAGATGCTTGATTTGACTTTGTTTACTAAGTAGTTAAAATTAGTATATATTTTTAAATTGGCTAATTCTACATCTGAGTGTTTAAGATCGAAGCTAAATTCAATTGATTTTGAAGGTTTAAAACCTAATGTTTTAATTGGAGATTTATCTGCAAATTTCAATTCGATAAAATCAACGGGTTTGTAGGCGTAAATTTGGTCAATAATCGTTTGCATCTTTATCTGATCTAGAACCCAAATGCTTTCTGCGAGAGCTTGCGCATCTACTTTTAGCAAGTCTCCCATCTGTTTATTTAACCGTGCATATTCCATTTGGTAGACTTGAAAAGCACCTATTAATGTAGTGAGCAAGGTAATCAAAACACTTGAAATTATCAATCCAGATATAAGCTGATAGGATATTTTAAGTCGCAAATCTTTTTCACCTTATCTCTAAATATACCAGTACATATATTCGGATTTAATTTTTTTTATTAAAGATGACTGTTAAAATCTAATCAATAAGATTGTTATCCTGCAATTTTTATTCGGAGATTATATGAACCAAAAAAAAGTAGTATTTTATTATTTAAATATCAATGTGATATTAGCATGTATACTGAGCTTCCTAGCTACCCCAGGCTATGGAAACAGAGAAGTTAAGCTTGCATTAGAAAATTCAAGCGACTTTCCATATGTAATAGGAAATTCAGAAAATATCTCAAATCCAAATCCTGGACTGGCAATAGAAATTCTTAATGAAGTAGCAAAAAAAGTAAATATCAAGATTAAGTTCAAAAGGTTTCCCTGGAATCGTTGCCTGCACTTGATGGAGAAAGGTATTTATGATGGTTGTTTTAGCGCTAGTTATAAGAAAGAGAGAGAAAAACTAGGCGTATACCCAAAAAAATCGGGAGTCGTAGATAATACTAAACGTTTAATGGACTCATCATATATCCTATATACGAGACCAAATTCTTCTCATTTCTGGACTAACAGTAAGCTCTCCCATCCTTCGTCTAGTAAGTTAAAAATAGTCACCTTAAGAGGATTTTCCATTAAATCTTTTTTAGAAAAAGAAGGGGCCGAAGTGCATGAAGTGGATAAACTATCTCAAGCTCTTAATATGGTTAAAGAAAATAGAGTAGATGGTGCTGCTTTGATTGATTTACCGGCTGAACACGAAATTAGAAAAAGTAAATTCAGTTTAACAGGACTAAACCCTCCATTAAAAACTAAAGCATACTTTTTAATGTTTTCTCATCAGTTTTATAAAGGAAATAAGAGTCTAGCTGAGAGCATTTGGAAAAATCTCGAAGAGATCAGAGACACAGCTTTTGTTGCCAAACTTAAAGATAAATATTTTTCTCTAAAGCAGTAACAGATTTGGGTTGGTCCGACTCACGAGTGGAGAAAATTAGAGTTTCCCAAGTAAACTCATGACTATGCAGTAAAGAAGGACTATGGGGCCAATATAATTTGTAAGTTTGAAAAAATTAGGGATGTATCATGCTGTATATTTTGAATAAATCAGGTAAGCACAAATAATATATAGTTTTGCCGATGATATATATACGTGTTTTAATAAACTCAATTAGTGTCAGGGTTGATTCAAGTAAGCTTTTAACCAAATTTTGAAGTACGTTAAAATGGGTTCAGCATATTTTTTTAACAAAATTTTTGTTGTCAAAAATATTTGAGATGTATTTTTTTGACTATTCAAGCATAATCTAACAATG
>JBGCDR010000049.1:0-2959 GCA_045105515.1 Oligoflexales bacterium | reverse complement strand
GAAGATATTTAATTGCCGAAAATATGGTATTTTTCACTTATCACTGGAAAATAAGAAGAGTTTTTAAAATTAATTTCAACCGCGATAAAAAAAACTGAGTTGCAAAGGCAAGAATTTAGTTTCCGACCAGACACTAAATATGGTTTCTTAAGTTTAACATAATAAGTTAAGCAATTTATTAAGGTCTGCTTTTCATCCTAGTTTTCAATATCCAATAAAAATCATACCACTTTTATATCAACATATAGCCATTTGAAAATCTTGTTATTTTATAGGAATTTTATGATGAAGAATCGATCATTTGTGAAGGTCTGAGCATTCTAATCGCAAAACAGCTATTTTCAAGTCGATAGTTGTTACTTATAATCCAGATTTCAAAAAATAATTGGTACTCACCAAATAAAATTTTACTTTTCAAATTATCAGCTACTAAATTTTTCTTTATCTTTACCGAAGAAGCCTATCGAATAAAAAATAAATTTAGAGGTCATTATGATATCGATCTACAATTTAGTAATTTTTTCATTGCTTATTCTCATCACAGGGTGCCGTACTAGAAACCAAGATTTAAGAAACAATAGAAGTCTCTATGAAAAAGATGAAACCATACTATTTCAAGATTTTGAAAAAATACCAGAGCGTAAAGATGGGTTTGATCTAGCTATCCGTAAAAAGGAAGACCTTTGGAAAAAAAAGACCTTAACTGTGTGTTGGGAAAATGACAGCAACAAAAACAACGGCAGGGCAATCACTCAACAGATAGTAACAACTGAATTTGCTAGAGTCGGATTCACTTTTACAGGTTGGAATACTTGTGATCATAATGGTGCAAATATCAGAGTAAATGCCGCTGATTATTTATGGCCCGGAGCGAGAAAGCTTGGGAATAATCTGGATAATCTGCAAGGAGGTATATCACTAACCTTTTCTTTTCAAAATGCAGCAGCAGGGGGTTGGGCTGACAGCTGCAAAAACAATGCTAATTATAGAGAGAACTGTATAAGAAATTATGCTTTGCATGAGTTTGGTCATGCAATAGGTTTAGAGCATGAGGCAGATAGGACCGATTCAAAATGCTCGCAATCTACAAAAATAGAAGTAATTTCAGTTGGGAATTATGATGCAGATTCAATTATGAACTATTGTGCCAATCAGAGGTATATCCAAAATAACTGGAAACCGAAACTTTCGGATGGGGATATCGCAGGAATCAAGAAATTGTATTCCAATATTGCAAATGAACCCAATCCTCCAAGCGAACCTAATCCTCCAAGTGAATTATCTGGAGATAATTTTGTTGTGACCGGTTTCGGAAACGGTTTGGTTACTGCCACTAATCGCTTGTCATGCCCCAATAATGGTGACAATTCAGGTATTCGGAGTATGGATAGCTTTAATTTTACTAATGGTTCTGTAACAGTCAAGCTTTCACTAGATACTGGATTTAAAAACCATTCACAATATTTTGGAGTCGAAGGTCCAGGAAGAAAACTTTATTTGCGACTGTTCCAGAGGGTCAATACTTATCAGTTAAAAGCAGGCTACAACTCAGGAGACCTTGTACATAAGAGCTATAATCCTGTGAATGACAAGTATTTAAAGATTTCGCATCAAGCAGCAAACAATAGGGTCACCTTTTGGACTTCAGCTGATGGCGATAGTTGGAACGCTTTCGGGAGTAAGACCTTTTTTGATGCAAACAACATGAAACTATTTTATAGTTGTGGAACTACGCCCTCGAATATTCAAGATATCAAAATCAACAATGTAGCCAAAGGCTTTTAATGCTCATGGTTCTACTGGTGCTGCTAGCTGTAGCCCTCGTTTTATTAGCCATAAACTTTTTAGTCAACCCACCCACGCTCAACAGTGATACCATCCGAAACCCTCTGGAAGAGGCTTCTTACTCCACTCACTTCAAGGACTTAGCTATATATTATAGAAAAAATCAGCTCCGATAAAAATGTATTGAATATTTTACAGGAGAAAAATTTCATGAAACCCTCTTTGTTGCTGGCAAAGTCTAGCTTTCTAATTTTTGTATTATGTAAAACAGTCACCGCTCATGCGTACCACTATGGAATGGCCGGCTGCGGCCTAGGTTCTTTGATCTTTGAGGATCAAAAGGGCAAAGTCCAATTGGCTGCCGCAACTCTGAACAACTGGGTGGTCCCACAAACATCGGCGATCACCTCTGGCACATCGGGTTGCTATGATACTTCAGAAAATATGGCAGATTTGTTTTTCAAATCAAATAAACAAGCAATCCTCCAGGAAATAGCTTTTGGACAAGGTGAAGCCCTTGATGGAATATCGAAAATTTACGGTTGCATCGAACCTACAAATCTTAACAAAGCTCTTAGGAAGCAATATTCGGCTATCGTCGGTGAGCAGAATCCATCTGCAGATGAACTCCGCTACAACATTGAATCAGTCATCAGAAACAATTCCGCACTTTTAAGTACATGTAAAGAATTGGCATAATTTAAAATTGGAAAGGACATCTATGAAATACTTAGTTTTTGGTTTAGCAATGACGCTTCTTATATTTTCAGATGTTGGTTTAGCAAAGAAAAGGAGGAAAAGAAAAGTATTTAAAAGAAAATACGGCATGGCTGGTTGCGGACTTGGCAGTGTTTTAATGGGGTCTCGCGGAGCTCAAATTTCAGCAGGCACTACTAATGGAACTTCCTATAACCAGTCCTTTGGAATTTCCTTTGGTACTTTAAACTGCATTGATTCTAATAAAAAAATGGCAACTGATAAAATGGATCACTACCTTAAGGGAAACACCGGAATGCTTGCTATAGATATAGTATTGGCATCTAGGACCTAATCTGTAGAAAGATCCTCTAAAATTGATTTATGACAGAGTTTCCGATGATTTTAATTATGTAAAAAAAATCACGGCGGTGTCGGTGTCTATATTTACCGCCAACACAATGCCGATCTTTAGATA